>JAVEYV010000063.1:0-9678 GCA_034003305.1 Spirochaetia bacterium
CCCCCTGCTCCCCCTCCTGCGCGAGCCCGGCTGCAGCCTCTTCGCCGTCTTCCGGATCATCGTTCTGTTTAAGACCTATGAGTTCTTCTACAGCCTTGGAAAAATTTCCACGCCTTTTCATGTTGATCCTCCTCATCGCCGCATACTCAGTAAGCTACCCTATGCGCAGGGACTACGCAAGTCTTTATCCTTTATTCAATTGAATAATTCCCATCCCGCAGCTTCAGTTTGGGTATATGAACATAGGGGGTTTGACCGAATTGTCCAAGGCTTTAAACACATACCCATCCTTCGCGAGGATGTCGATAATCGGGCCAAGCGCTTCACCGAGCGCCTTTTTGTCGTTGTCGTGCATAAGGACAAAGGCAGGGCCCCAGCAGAGACGAACTCCGTTAACGACATTATCGATAATGCTCTGAGCAGTGGCATCGGCAATGGCGTCGCCAGCGCTCACATTCCAATCGTAGTAGATAAATCCTCGCCGCAAGATCTCGGCTACCATGGATTGATAGTTTTCGAGGTTGAAAATATTGATCGAGCCTCCGGGAAAGCGGAGGATCTCCGGCGCTGTGCCCGTTTCGGCCTTTATGTAGAGGTAGTTTCTGTAAAAATCGTCCAAAAGATTCTCGATATTTTCATAGATAATATTGTAGCGGTGGGAGTAGCTATGCATTCCCACCGCGTGGCCTTCTTCGGCCATTCGCTCGAGCTGGTCGCTCAGGATGCGGTTGGATTTTCCATTCACGAAAAAGCTCGCCTTTACTCCTTTTTTTTTAAGAACCTCCAGAAGGGCTGCCGTGCCCTCCGAGGGACCGTCATCGAAGGTGAGAAAAACCGTTTTGTCGCTTACAAGATCAGCGTTAAAACCGAAAAAGCCGGCCTTAAAATCGGGATAGAGCATTTGGTAGCTCAGGACGGGGGCCTCACGAACAATGCCGGCGGGCTCCAACTCTGTGGCGCCTACCGTAACCGCATCATCCGGGAGAACCTGCGTCGTGTCCAGCATTTTTTCCAGTGTCCTGTTTTTAACCAGGAGGGCAATGCTGAAGCCTGCGGAAAGCAGAATAGTCAACCCAAAGGCAAGAAGTATGAGACGTTTGTAATAGCCTACACTTTTTACTCTCACGATTTCCCCAGGACCCTTTCGGGATTAGATGTGAATCGCCCTCCCCATGCCGGCCTTGGCGGCTTCCATAATTCCCTCGGATAGCGTGGGATGAGCATGTATCATCTGGGCGAGCTCTTCCAGCGTAAGCTCGGCCGAGCTGGCCAGAAGTATCTCATGGATGAGTTCGGTGGCTCCTGCGCCAACCACCGAAGCGCCAAGCACTGCGCCGGTATCGGGGGCGAAAACGATTTTTACCTGCCCTTCCGGAACCTCGGTAGCCACCGCCTTGCCGATCGCCCTGAAGGGGAATCGGGTTACCTCATGGCGGACGCCAAGATCCTTGGCTTTTTTCTCCGAAAGACCAAAGGAGGCCACCTCGGGATGGCAGTATACCCCGCTGGGTATGGCGTAGGGATTGATTCTGGTCTCCTCAGGGGCTTCGCTGCCCATTAGAAGCTGGCCAATACGCTCTGCGGCGATTTCTCCCGACTTGGACGCCACATGGGCCAACTGGGGATGGATGCAGATATCTCCGATGGCGTAGATGCCTTCGGCGGATGTTTCGTAATAGTCGCCAGTCTCGATATAGCCTCGGTTCATCCTGATCCCCAAGGCTTCCAGACCGATATTGTCGGTGTTAGGAGCTCGGCCTATGGAAACGAGCAGCTTGTCGGCGGCTATCTCGGTCTTTGTTCCATCCTTGAGCTGTACGTGGAGGAGGGTTCCTGCCTTGGTCACCTCTGCTTTTTCAGCCTTGGCCGAGCAATGGATCACGACGCCCCGGTCGGTGAAGGCCTTTTCCACTACCTTGGCGGATTCGGGGTCTTCCAGCGGGAGCACCTGGTCCATAAGTTCTACCACGGTGACCTTGGTTCCGAAGGATGAAAGAATATAGGCGAACTCCATCCCAATGGCTCCTGCGCCGAGAATTGTGATGCTTTCGGGCAGGGTTTCGGATAGAAGCATGCCGGTGGAAGAAAGGATTTTTTCCTCATCGATGGGGAAGCCCGGAAGGTTGCGGGGACGTGAACCGGTGGCGAGAATAAGCGCCTTGGCCTTTACCAGGCTTTGTTCGCCATCCTTTTCCACCAGCAGACTGCGGGAATCCTTCAGGCTTCCCCGGCCGGGGATCATCTCGATTTTATTTTTCTTGAGCAAATACTGAATGCCCTTGGACAGCCGCTCGGCGGCCATGCGCGAGGATTTCCAGACGCTGCGAAAGTCAAAGCCAGAGATATCGACCTTGGCTCCT
Organism: Spirochaetia bacterium; assembly: GCA_034003305.1. Taxonomy (GTDB): domain Bacteria; phylum Spirochaetota; class Spirochaetia; order Treponematales; family Rectinemataceae; genus UBA2256. The sequence continues at coordinate 2,361 of JAVEYV010000063.1, forward strand.
GATCCTCGCAGAAGGGCAAGGCCTTCTGCGTAGAGATGGGCGTTGTTAATGAGGGATTTGGAGGGGATGCAGCCTATGTTTAGGCAAACCCCTCCCGGCTTGTCCTTTTCAACTATGGCAACCTTAAGACCCAGCTGAGCGGCGCGAATTGCCGCCACATAGCCTCCTGGGCCTGAACCTAAAACCGCGACATCGACATTCTTCTCCTGCATGCTGAATAACTCCTTTCGTGTCGGTTCTGTCATTATACAACGGTGTTTGCCAGAAATCACTTAGAGATACAGCAAATCGCTGATTTTTTAAGCCTCAGCTATAAAATCACCCTGATTGGATTGGCTGTCGTTGCGGCCAGGTCGGCGAGGAACGTGGCCCCTGTTGCTCCGTCTATGCTCCGGTGATCGCAGCCTAGGGTTAATACCAGGGTTTTGCCTGCGATGATTTCGTCGTTTTCCCCGACCAGGGGTTTTTTCTTTATCGCGCCAACCGCCAGGATGGCCGAGCCGGGAGGATTGATTATGGCAGTGAACTCGTCCACCCCAAAGCTGCCCAGATTGGTGATCGTAAATCCGGCTCCTTCGTATTCATCGGGGCTCAAGCCCCTGGTTTTAGCCTTTTCGATAAGTGACGAAAGTTCGGTATCGATCTCCTCCAGACCCTTTATATCGCAGTCTCGCACCACCGGCGTGATAAGGCCGTCGGGAAGGGCGACAGCCAAGCCGATATCCACGGCCTTGCGCTCTTCGATGCTGTCTCCTCTCCAATACACATTCATCTCCGGATGCTTAGCCAGGACCGAGGCAACCAGTTTTATAAGCAGGGCGTTGAAAGAAATCGGCCTGTCCCTTCCCTGACTGAGTTCGACCCTCGCCTCTACCAGGCGGTCTGCCCGGATCTCCCGACGCAGGTAATAGTGGGGTGCGCTGAAAAAGGACTCGCTGAGCCTTCTGGCGATAACCGCCCGCTTAGCCCCCACAGGCCTTGATTCCACAGATTTTTTCTCCGCTGGTTTCGAACCCAGGGACCTCGATTCCGCTGACATTTCTCCAGCTTCGGCATACGCCCGCACGTCTTTTTCGGTTACCCTTCCCTCGGGGCCGCGGCCCCGCACGAGCCGCAGGTCAATCCCAAACTCCAGGGCGAGCTTTCGGGCCAGCGGAGAAGACCTGGGGAATCCCGACGGCGCTACGGGAACCTGGGAGACGCTTTCGGACCGGGTATCAGAGTTTCCTGACGGCGACTCAGAGGCTGTCTCTGCCGGGGAAGGAGGAGCAGCTGCGGCCGCGTCGCTGCCGGCGGGCGCGGCTACGCTCATTGACGAGTCGCTGCCGGCTGCCTGGTCTGCGCTCGTTGACGCGGCGGTTTTGGCAGCATCAGCGGCACTAGGTGCCGCGGCAATTTTAGAGGCCAGGTCATCGACCTTTTCTCCAGCCTTGCCGATAAGTGCTATGGGCTGGCCTACCGCAGCCTTCCCCCCCTCGGGCACCAGAATTTTCAGCATCACAGCGTTCTTGGGAGCTTCGTAATCCATGCTGGCCTTGTCGGTTTCAACCTCGCAGAGGAGATCTCCCGACGAAAAGGCCTGATTTTCTTTTACTTTCCACCGGGCGATGCTGCCCTCGGTCATTGTGGGCGACAGCGCAATCATCAATAAAGATTCGGCCATCTAGATATCCTCCCTATAGAGAACCCGCCGGGCCGCGGCGAGGATCTTGGCCGCAGAAGGCTGAGCGGCCAATTCGAGGCTGTGGTTGTAGGGCATGGGGACATCCTCGCCGGAAACGAGCTCCACCGGGGCATCCAGCAGATCGAAACAGTTGTTGGACACCAGCCAGGCGACGTGCGACCCCACGCTGGCCACAGGCCAGGATTCGTCAACTACAATGCAGCGCCCGGTCTTGCGCACCGATGCGTAGAGGCTTTCTTCGTCCAAGGGTCTGATCGAGCGCAGATCGATAACATCGGCTTCGATACCCTTGGCGTGCAGCAGCTCTGCGGCTTCCAGGACAACTTTTATGGGCTTGGAGAAAGTGATGAGACTGAGGTCCTTCCCTTCCCGGGCGAGCCGCGCCTTTCCGATCGGCACAAGGAATTCCTCATCCGGCACTTCGCCCTTCCATGCGTACATCATCTCCGATTCCAGCACGACAACGGGGTTATCGTCCCGGATGGCGCTCTTCAACAGCCCGTAGGCGTCCGCCGGCGTGGCGGGAGCGACTACCTTCAGCCCAGGCACATGGGCCCAATAGGAGGCCAGCGCCTGGGAATGCTGGGCTGCCAGGTATTCGGCCGGTCCGTTGGGACCTCTGAAAACGATGGGCACTTTTAGCTGGCCGCCGGACATCTGCCGCATCTTGGCGGCATTATTCACCACCTGGTCCATAGCAAGAAGGGCGAAATTATGGGTCATCCACTCAACGACGGGCCTCAAGCCCGCCAGTGCCGCCCCAACACCAAGCCCAGTAAAGCCAAGCTCGGAAATCGGCGTGTCCCGGACCCGCTCGGCCCCATATTTTCCCAGGAGTCCCTTGGAGACCTTGTAGGCCCCGTCGTATTCTCCCACCTCTTCGCCCATGAGAAAAACCTTGGAATCCCTGGCCATCTCTTCGTCCAGCGCCCTGTTGAGGGCTTCTCTATAGGTTAATTCAGCCATTTTTGCCCTCCTTTTAGGCCAATATGTCGGTGTAAAGCTCGCCGAGAGAAGGCTCGGGGCTTGTTTCGGCAAAACGAACCGCTTCTTCGACCAGCTCCTCCGTCCTTTGGACAATAGCCCCCCATTCGCGCTCACCGATGAGTCCTGCCTCCTCCATCCTGGAGCGCAGGAATACTATCGGATCCCTTTGCCGGTACTCGTCCACCTCGTCCCTGCTCCGGTATTTCTGGGGGTCGCTCATGGAATGCCCCTTATAGCGGTAGGTTCTAGCCTCGACAAAGACGGGATTTCCCTTTCGTGCCTCGTCGACTGCTTCCCCGACAACTTCCCGAACATTCAGGACATCCATGCCGTCGCAGACCAAGCCCTTCATGGAATAAGCGGCGGCGGTTGCGGCGAAATCGGTCTGAGCGGATACCTTTTTCCAGCTGGTTCCCATGCCCCATTGGTTATTCTCGACTATGTAGACGATGGGAAGCTTCCAGATTTTCGCCAGATTGAAGCTTTCATGCAGGGCTCCCTGATGAAAGGCGCCGTCGCCGAAAAAGCAGAGGGTTGCCCCGCCGGTACCTTCATAGGCCTGTGCCAGGGCTACGCCCGCGGCAATAGGTATCTGGGCTCCTACGATTCCATTGCCCCCAAGCATGTGCTTTTCAGCTGAGAAAAAGTGCATGGAGCCGCCCTTGCCCCGGGAGCTTCCTGTAAGCTTACCAAATAATTCTGCCATAAGCGGCGAGGGTTCCATTCCGGAAGCCAGGGCATGGCCGTGGTCCCTGTAGGCGGTAAGCACATAGTCCTTGGTTAGGTCGAGCACGGAGATGGCGCCGGTGGCTACGGCTTCCTGTCCCGTATAGAGATGACAGAAACCTCCTATCTTGCGCAAACCGTACATCTGGCCGGATTTTTCCTCGAAGGCCCGTATGAGCTGCATCGTCTCAAGGAGGGGAAAGAGGATTTCCTTGGATGGAAGACTGTCTTTGTTTTTCTTCGCTGTCTTAGCCATGGCTGATCTCCTCGGCGACCTTGCCTTCCTTGAGCGGAGAGAACCAGGAAAAATCCTCCAGGAGGGTCTCCACAACCAGCAGTTTTTTGGGATCGCCCGTATACTTCCAAAACACCTGCAGCCGTGGACCGATGGCTTCCAGGACTTCGGCGGAGAGTGAAGGATCCTTCACAACCCGGGCAAGCCCGTTAAGGGTAGCAATTCTGTCCAAGGATTTGGATTGGAAGATCCAGGAAACCCTGGGATTAGCCTCCAGGTGCCGGACCTTTTCGTTGTCCGCCGAGGTGACGGCGTAGAGAGCGCCCTTAAGTCTGGGCAGAAAAGCCGGACTCATCCAGCGGGGATGGGGAGAGGTCTTTTCGTCCACTGTTATGAAAATTCCTATCCTTACTTCTTCGACGAGATCCTGCAGTTTTTCAAAGCTGGACTTCTCCTGCATATTCATACCTCCTTAAAGGCTTGGGAGCGTTCTATCGGTTCTATCGGTTCTATCGGTTTTCCCGAATCCTCCCGATTATCTTGAACCTGCCGGGAGCCAAGAACCTGCTCGACAGCTTCCTTCATGTCGAAATATATGGAAAACGAAAAAGGCCTTCCTCTGAATTGGGCGAAACAGTCCTCGAATGCCCCTTCGGGAAGAAGCAGCTTTCCTTGCTCTACGGAGAATAAAAAAGGCCCCCCTTTTTGAGGAAGCCTGAATGAAAACTTTGGCGTCGCGCTGTAGACCCATTCCGAGGACCGGAGTCTCGCCTCTTCCTGACCGAGGCGATCTAAAATCGATTCCTCGGCGGCGAACCGTGTCGGCGGTCTTCCGCAGAGCGCTAAAGACAGTGAGACTGCGGCTTCCTCGACGCCGATATTCTCACCGATGGATGTAATATTAGCCGCTTTAGCCGGAACCGAGGGCAGTGAACGATCGTCTTCTGTCTCGATGCCGCCCAGGGAAAAACCCAGGGCCTTGAGATCGCTTGCGACCAGAAGTGTCCCATGGTGGAGCACCCTGTGCTTGCCGAAACGCCGGGCTGTTCCCGAGACCTTGCGGCCCGGATTGGCGCTCGCGGAGCCGCAGTACAGCCCTCCCCTTTCGCCTGGTTCCACCGGATACCCAATATCGTTCAAGGCTCCGGCAATCATCGCAAGTTCCCCTTCCTTATCGTGAGCATCCCGGGGAACCAGGAGGGCCCAATTTAAATTGCCGCGATCGTGATAGACCGTGCCGCCTCCGGAATCGCGCCGGAAAATCGGAAGCCTAGAATGAGGATTGGTTTCTTTCCAGGGATTCTGATTGCGTCCGATCACAAGGCAAGCTTTGTTTACGTACAGCAGAAGGAGGGGATCATCCCGGTTCCAGGCATCGATCAGTGCCGACTCCACCGCGAGATGCTCCAGAGCTGAGGCACCTTCCAGAATAAAACTCTCGATCTTCATGCTATATAGAATATATCGAATATTACTCCAGAGGCAAAATCGCCCCATAATTGGCGAATCTCAGTCTGAATAGCCCCTATAGCGCATGTAGAAGAAGAGCGAAGCTGTCATGAGGGCATGGCCGTAGTCTTCCGCGCCAATCATATCGATGGCCTCCCGCTCGGGGACCAGGAGAATTTCGATTTCCTCGTTCTCGTCCAGGGCTTGGTCGCCTTCAAGGTAGCAACCCTCGGCGATAAAGGCGTGAAAGGTGTTGGTCATAAAGGCGGGATTAGGAGAAAGATCGCCCAGAGGGAGTATCATCTCGGCCCTGTAGCCGGTTTCTTCCAGCAGCTCTCTGGCGATAGCCCTGACAGGGTCCTCCCCCTTATCGACAATACCTCCGGGGAATTCCACCGATATGCGGCCTGTCCCGTGCCGATATTGCCTGATCATGACGAATTTGCGTCCCTCGGGAGTATCGACCACGGGGATAATGCCAGCCCAGTCGGGAGCGTTTACCAGATAAAAAGCCCCATTCTTGCGCCCGTCGCAGGTTTCGCGGTCGCTCTGGGAAACGTTGAAGATGCGGCAATCGGCGATTTCTTTAGTATCGGTTTCCCGCCACCAACAGGGCATGTCCACAGGCTCCTCCGAATAGGAGTAATGATACCCCTAAACAGCAATGCCGTGAAGGGCGCGCTTGAAATCCTCAGCCTTGCTTGACCAATTCATCAAGGAAGAAAAGCCCGGCTAAAAGTTCGGGGTGGATCTTCGCCAAGGCTTTTTTTGTCACCTCCCAGGCAGAGGCAGGCAATATTTCCTCGATTATTCTATAGTTGTAGTACGGGCTTCCCTTATAGATCCCGGTCTTGGTGGATTCCCGCAAAATACTAACCGTCGCCTTGATTTTATCCTCTTCGCCTTTTATGAGGCTTTCTATTTTCGCTTCCTCATCGCTCAATTTGACCTTTATTGCATCGAATAAGCCCTGATAGTTATAGAGCCTGATCCGGGGAATCTCCAATACCAGGGCAGCGCACTCCAGATACTTGTGCAGCAGGCTGCGTTCGTGCTCCATTTCCCTGGGAAAACCTATGTTCTTCGGAGGCGGAGCGATCGAAAACTCCGGTACATTTTCCGGTTTTATAAAATAGGAATACCCCGCGAGCCGTCCGAAGCTCTGGAGAGTGTCGAGGTACCCCAACTGCCTGAATTCCTTTAAAAAATCCCGGTCGAAATCGAAAATCCAGCCCATGTTGATTGAGCTTTTTATATAGGCGGTAAGGCTTCCTTCGCCTTCAATCCTGCGGTTTCTGCCCAGCCCCCCAATGTCTGAAACTATGAGGCGCCGATAGCCCCGCTTCCGGGCCATTTCGTAAGGGATATTCTCGAACACTCCCCCATCCATGTACTTTTTGCCATCGATGACTGGAGACTTGAAACCCGGGAAAGCCGCGCTGGCCATGAGATAGTCCAGGACCCTGCCCTTCTCCATATCCTCCAGGAACATTTCCCTTGGTTTAAGGCTGGAAAGGTCGACGGTGACTATACCGAGATCCTTGCCGGAAGCCCGGATTTTTGATTCGTCGATGTGCGCTTCGAGGAGTCTGCGCAAGGGGCTGGTATCGAGGCCTTGATTGTCGATGAGAGAGCGGAAGAGTTCGGGAGTATCCTGGAGCGCCTCACGGCTTACCGATAACCGCCCCTCCTCGACGAAGCCCTCAGGCAGGGTGACGATCGAGTCGAGGGTTATCGAATCGACAAAGGATTCGTAGTTTTCTTTGAGGTCCTGGGCAAGGAGTCCCGCTACAACGGCTCCGATTGAGGTCCCAATGAAGGCTTCAACCTCGATGCCCATCTCGAGCAATGCCTTCCACACACCAAGGTGGTAAATCCCTTTTGAACCGCCCCCAGCAAGGACAAGACAGAAACTATCGTTCCGCCTGAGCATCCGCTGCCTCCTAAATCGGGATTATCGTCCACCCTCAAGGCTTTTGCCATGACCTTGAAAAGAGATCGTTCTTAAAAAATGCTTCGCTGTTCCCCTATGTCCCAAGCCTAAACGCCGCTAGTTTCCCCGGGCTCTCAGAAACTGGTTCACGTCTGCGTTATAGATCGCGTTTTCCACGGAAAAATACGCCCAAGGGCTTCCTTGATCCAGCCACATGGCCGATCCTGTGGCAAGAATCGAAGAATCCCCTTTGGGAGCATTTTCGTTTCTCGTAATCCAAAGAATTTTTTTCTTGCCCTCCCCG
>JAVEYV010000064.1:0-9428 GCA_034003305.1 Spirochaetia bacterium
ACAACTCCGACAGACATACCCGTGGAAGAAAGCGTAGCTTCCCAAAAAAGCTTGTCACTGATGTCGTTATTACTGCCCAGGGTCTGCCATTCCACCGACCCCACTCCAGCTTTCTTAAGCCATTCTGATGCGATGTCGCCTCCGGGTCCGCCAGTGGATACCTGCTGGTGAACCTTGTGCCCAAGCACTACAAAGCGAGACTGCGCTCCGACGATTACAACCGAGCCGAACAGAAGCGCTGCGAGAATGAGAATCGACAATCGTTTCATTCCTGCCTCCTAAATTTCACTTGACAATAAATACCTAACGAGTATTTAATTGGTAGTGTAGGATGACATCGGCTCTCTGTCAAGGCTTTTTTCCCATAGCTTGGAACAATGTCGGCCTGAGCCGCTGATATCAACTTAGGAGGACCCATGAAGATCCGTAGTGTTGAGGCTATCCCCCTTACTGCGCGACTAAAGAAAGCCCAGACAACCTCGCAGGCTTCGTATACAGAAATTTCCATATGCCTAGTCCGGGTTCGTACTGACGAGGGTATAGAGGGCTACGGAGAATGCCTCGCGCGTTTCGCCCCTACGGCTTACGCCGACTTGATCAACAATACCTTTGCGCCCAAGCTTATCGGCAAAGACCCCTGGGCGGTGGACGCTCTTTGGGATGTGATGAGGAAAACCCTGAACGGCCGGCCAGGCGGAATGCTTATCGAGTCGATCGCAGGAGTAGACATGGCTCTCTGGGATATACTGGGCAAGGCTACTGGCTTGAGCGTTCGCAGGCTTTTAGGCGGTAGAAACGCTGAGAGTGTACCGGCTTACGCTTCTTCTGTAATGGTCAGCGATGATATGGAAGTAGAGGCGAAAAAGCTATTAAACCAAGGATTTAAAATTATCAAGATAAAGATCGGCAACGGTCTTTCTACCGATTTAAAACGAGTTGCCCGACTGCGCCAACTCTTAGGTCCTGATGTCGCTATCGTCACCGACGTAAACTTCATCTACACCGAGGATGAAGCGGAAACCCTCTCTCGGCGCTTGGCTGAGTACGATGTAGTATGGCTGGAAGAACCAGTGGTTCCAGAAAACCGGGAAGGTTACAAGCGCTTGTCCAGAAAATCACCGGTAGCACTAGCCGGCGGCGAGTCCGAATTTGTCGCTGCCGAATTTACCGATCTGATCGCTTCGGGTGCCGTAAAATTTGTGCAACCGGACGTAACTAGGGCGGGAGGCATCACCGAGTGTCGAAAAATTGCCCTCCTGGCCGATGCCTTCAGAGTTCGTTATGCCCCCCATGTAGGCTTTTCAGGGATTTTATGTGTTGCAGCATCCCTTCATCTGGCTGCAGCCATGCCCAATACCTATGCGTATGAGTGCATGATCAACCCTAATCCTTTCAGGGAAGAACTCGGGCTCAACCCTTACGGCCTTGCCCATCAGTTGGTCAATGGGAATGCGGTAATTCCCGAACGCCCCGGCTTGGGTATCGATCTGAATTGGAAAGCTGTGGAGATCCTTCGAACTAAAATTTAGCCCGCAGCATATCAGCGAGCTTTATGGCAAAGACATGCCGGGCATTAGAATAGATACAGCCCCTATACCCATCCTCGATCACTCTAAAACCCAAGACAGGATATCCGGTGGTGGAAGTCTCAAGGATTATTCTTTCTTCCAGGCTCTGGGTAATAGAGGGAATATGAAAAAACGGTCCTAGGAAAAGGACGTTGGAGGGAAAGAAAATTCTGTACATATTCATCATTGTCAGCGAAACGGTTCGCAACGCTTCCCGCACCGCGGGCAGGATTGCAACCTCAGGATGTTTTCTGCAAAAATCGGTAATGAGCTGCTCATCGTCATAGAGCGCTTTGTCAATGCTCAGAATTGAAGGCAGTAAAGCCCAAATAGCTGTATCCGTCTCGATACAGCCGGCTGAACCGCAAATACAGGGCTTTACATTCGCCAAATCAACCCTAGTATGTCCCACCTCCCCAAATCGGCTGCTCTCGTTGTTTACATTTCGACCGTTTTGTGCAAAAGCAAACCCAACGCCAAATCCCCAGTGGAACAACAAGGTGTTCCCCTTAGCCAACTCGGGAGAATTCAACATTGAGTTTTCTAATACAGAATCTAGATCCTTGCGTACATGAAGACTGCAGCCAAACTCGTTTTCTAAAGACTGTAAACCAAGGTTTCGTACTCTCGGCCAGCGATAGGTCGAGTTAAACCGCTTTTCTTTAGTATCAACGCTCCCCGGTAAGGACATTCCGATACCGGCAAGCATCGCCTTTTTCGGCATGTATGCCTTCAATTCACGGATGTGATTCCGACAAAGTTCTAGAAATGCCTCTCCATCGCTCGAAGCCATAAATTCCTTGCCGGTCTCAAGCAGGATGTCACCTTTTAAATTGACCAGTGCCGCCTTCAAATGCCTCGATTCGGCATGAAAGCAAATAGCCATAAGTCGATCGGGCTCTGGCGCCAACTTTACCTCAGGTCTACCCCCCGCAACCGCCTTACGTTTTGCTTCTTCGGTGATAAGCCCATCCTCAAGAAGCTCTCTTATTGCCAAAGTAAGTACCGTAGGCCTGAATTTAAACCTATCCAGGAGTTCCTTACGGCTCTTAGCCTCCCCATGAAAGAGAATATCGTATATTTTTGCTTTATCGGCGTCTTTAACTCGTATATCGCTAGTTCTAAAGCGCTCGACCATGTTAGGCAGCATATATTAATAATGCCTTCACTCCGCCCGCAGGGGAAGTGGGTATTATCGTTGTTTAAAAAGTAGTGTCGCTTAATGCACCAGACGCTAGCATCCCATGATTCCTACATCATGAATCCACGACACGCTTCCTCGCCGCCATGAGGAAATACGAAAAAAGGCCGAAAGGCCTCCGCCGATCGAATCGTTCGATCGAGAAGCCTGAGGCCTGGACGGCATCGCGGAACTCGTCCAAATGGAGCATGGCGTCGTAGCGGTGATCTGCCTTGGCCTTGAAATATCTGCCCAGGGCATATTCGAAGGATTCGATCGACAGTTCTTCGATGAAGAAGCGGCCGCCGGGTTTGGTGACCCTGGCTATTTCATTCAGGCAGTCCCGCCATTCGGGATAGTTATGGAGCTCTCCGAGAACAAAGACCGCGTCGAAGCTGGAGTCGTCATAGTCGAGCCGGGTGAGTGAGCCATGGGCGACAGTAATCGGGAGGCCTGCCAGGGATTCCCGGGCGATACCGACGAGCTTTGAGTCGGGGTCTACCGCGGCGATTTTGGTCGGCGCGAAGTACTTGTGGATCAGCGCGGTTCCGGTACCGTTTCGGGAGCAATAATGCAGTGCCTGGTCGATTCTGCCGGGATTTGAAATATCCTTAAGCGGTTTGACTTCGAAATATTCGCGCACAAAACCGCGGAGCGGATTCCGCTCGAGTTTTTCCTCGAAAGACGCATGATCCATTGTAATCCTCCAACCGGCTCACCGGCAGCGGCAACGACGATTTTCAGCCGCGCCAATAGAGACGCTCGAAATGCTCGATGACAGGCTCGATTTCATGCTTGCGTCGCACAACGTCGAAAGCCTCGTCGCGATCCAGTATGGCTACCTGATAACACCACTGGTAGCGGATAACGTTGATCAGATGCGCCACCGTTCTCGCTTCACAGGGAATAATGCTGCCCGCTTTAATCTGCGCTTCAACGATCTTGCCGACTTCGACATCGGCCATCTCCTCCATGGCATATTTAAGGTATGTCCGCATACGCTCGTTGTGCGGGCATTCAGAGAAGAAAATACGGCACATACGCAGGGCGCGGGGATTCTCGCCAAAGGCTTCTACCGGTGTCTCGAAGAGTTTCCTAAAAATCGAAACACCATTCGCCCCCTGCCCGGATTCCGAAAGTGGCTGGGTAACGGCTCGTTCCGTCATGGCGATGATTTCGTCCAGAAGATTCTCTTTCCCCTTGTAATGACGGTAGATGGCGCTTTCAGTGAGATCCACAGCCTGGGCAATCTGTTTGATCGTGGTACGTTCATACCCCCGCTCCGAAAAAAGGAGGATGGCGGCGTCGAGGATTCGATCGCGGGTGGCAGGCTCGCCCGATATGCGGATTGGCCGCCCCATTTTCTTTCGAGCAGCTTTGTCGCTCACTCATTTTCCCTTTGGCTTGTTGCAGTGATTTCAGTCTTGCAAGCCCCGCGAGCTTCTATGGAGAGCGCCTGGTACAAAAGCGTATCCAATCGCCTGTTGTCCTTGAGTCTGGGTTTTAAAACGATGGCCCGTCCTGGGCAGTGATGGAGGCAGCGAAGGCAGAGATCGCAGGTCTCGCCTGAGTGTTCAAGACCTTTATCGGTACGGCGCCAGGCCCCGCGGTGGCATTCGCGCACGCAAAGCCCGCAGCCAGAGCAGCGTTCTTCCAACACCTTCATGCGGTCCTTCCAGCGTATGAAACCATCGAGAAACAGGACCTGAAGCGGCCAGGCAAGGGGAGTGTACCACTTAAACCCGGGAATTCTTCCCTCCGAAGTCGCTGCTTCGGCGAGGGCGGCGATGCTTTGGGCAATTTTAGCGATCTTGTCCGGGAAGCGGCCTTCAAAACGATACAGCCAGCCGCAGAGCCAATCGGGGATCACGCAGGTTACATCGGTGCCGGGAGCTCGAAGCTCGTAGGCGCCGGCCATGGTAAAGCCCCGGTCGCGGAGCAGGCGCGCCAGGCCGCGGTTCGAATTGCCGGTGTAAAGTTCGTAGGTGGTTATAAGGGCGACTTTGCGGTTTTGCGTTTCCAGAGGGAGGCTTAAGGCGAAATCGACCATGGCCGGCGCCGGCTTGAGAAAATACGTCGGGTAGCAGAGCACGAGAAAATTCGCCCGGGCGACCGCCTCCGCAGCCTCTTTTCCTTCAATGGAATGGACCTCGCAAGAAGTCAGCCCAGACAGGCAGGTTTCCAGGACTTCCGCTACCACCCTGGTCCCCCCGACGCCGGAGAAGTAGAGAATGCTCACCCGCGGCGACGCAGCTAAGGGCTCGGCGATTCGTCCGCTCATGCGGACTTCCCGGGCAGGGGAACCGGAGCTGGGGCCTTTTTGCAATGGCAATCGAGAAAGCTGCCCCAGTAGTGCCGGATCGTTTTATTGATCAGGGTTCGGGGCACGATTTGTGAAATAAAAGCCACTATCTGGTTGATGGTTCCGGGGACAATCACCGCCCGGTCGCGCGCCACACCGTCCAGGCCCGCCTTGGCGATGCACTCGGGGCTGTGGCATGCGTGCCGTGCAATAAAGCCCAGTTTGTCGATGAAAAGCTTCACCTCGTCGGTCGTCCTGATTGCGTTGGGGCAGAGAACACTCACGCCCACTGCGCCCCCAAGCTCCTCCCGGAGCGCCAGACTGAATCGCAGGACAAAGCTCTTTGTCGCCGAATAAATGGACATCGTTGGCATGGGGAAGAATGCGCCCAGGCTGGCTACGTTGAGAATGGAAGCCTTGCGCGCCCGCAGCTCGGGCATGAAAAACCGTATAATTCGCACAAGGGCAAGCGTGTTCAGTTCGATTGTAGCTTCGTGATATTCCAGAGAATGATCCATGAAGCGGCCGGGGGTGCCGATCCCCGCGTTGTTGATCAAAAGATCGATGCCGATGCCTTCGGTTGCGACTTTATCACGCAGCCTTTCCAAAGTAGTGAGCTCGGTGAGATCTCCTTCGAGCCATCGGGTCTCGGCACCGTATTCCTTAGTCAGCTGCGCGGCCAGTTCGGGCAGGCCGCTATTAGGCAATGCGACCAGGAATAATCGCATCCCGCGCCCCGCGCACTCAGTCGCGAATGCTCTGCCGAGACCCATACTGGCTCCCGTAATCAATGCCCATTTGTCATGAAATTCCATCACAACCTCCGGCTGTTTTCACCTACCGGCCTCGCCGCTTTGACGCCGCTACGCGCGCGTTTTTTTAGCCGATCGAAGTCTTTTTTTATGTAAGTGAACGTTTACTTACTTAATATACCAAAGCCGCTGATTTGGTCAATGGGGTGAGAAAGCCGCGAGCCGATCCGGATTAACCCAGAGCCACGTCGAGAAACATCATCACGGCGAAACCGAGCATCGCCCCAATGGTGGAAAAATCCGAATGTCCATGCTGCTGGGACTCGGGGATCAATTCCTCCACCACGACGTAAATCATGGCGCCGGCGGCGAAAGCCAGGGCATAGGGCAGTATCGGCTGGACATTCACCACCAGCAGCGCGCCCAGCACCGCGGCTATGGGCTCAACGACGCCTGAAATTTGTCCGAAAAAGAAGCTTTTACCACGGGACATGCCTTCCCTCCGCAGGGGTATCGAGACCGCGGCTCCCTCGGGGAAATTCTGTATCCCAATACCGATGGCCAGGGCTACCGATGCTCCGAAAGTCGCCGGGCTTCCCGCTAGGCCAAGCGCACCGAAGGCTACGCCCACCGCGAGTCCCTCGGGAATATTATGCAGCGTTATAGCCATAACCAATAATATGCTTCGCTGCCAGGAGGTTTTTATTCCCTCTGCCTGATTCACCGCCAATCCATTATGCAGATGCGGCAAGATCCTATCGACGATAAGAAGAAAAGCCCCTCCGCCGAGGAAACCTATCAAGGCTGGCTTTACAGGGTTTTCACCCATGGATGAGGCCATATCGATAGCCGGCTTCAGCAGCGACCAAAAACTCGCGGCGATCATCACGCCGGAAGCGAAGCCAAGCATCGAGTTCAGCAATTTCTTATTTATGGATTTGAAGAAAAACACTAAGGCAGCGCCAAGCGCTGTAACTCCCCAGGTGAACAACGTTGCTAAAAAGGCCAACAGTATCGGGTTATACTCTTTCAACCTATCGAGCATGCTCCCCTCCTCGGTTCGCATAAAAAGTATACTAAAAACAATGAGGAGGTGTCGAATTTAATCGCCATGGTGACATGATAGCAGGAAAAACAGGATCGACAGGAATAGTATTCGTCTTACTCGATCCTTCTTAGCATATTGTTTCCCCTATCTGTGACGTAGAGGAAAACACCATCCGTGGTTATGCCGACAGGTCCATTAAATTCTGCGCTTGTGCCGATTCCGTCCAGCGAGCCAGAAGTCATGGATCCAGCAAAGGTAGTCACCGCATTAGTCGTTAAATCAATTTTCCTGATTGCATTTATGATTTGATCAGCTACATACAGCGTTGTTCCATTCACGACGCTGCCGGTCGGCTTTGCAAATGAAGCAGAAATGGATGAAACATCCCTTGTTTCCAAGGACATTTTTTTGATCGATCCAATACTTCCCTCTTCTGAAACATACAGATACGATCCGTCGGTAGTTATGCCCCCAGGGGTATTGAAGTCGCCGGAAGCGCTTATAGTTTCGACTTTTTGTGTCGCTATCTCGATTCTTCTGATCTTTGATGTACTGGGTTCGGTCACGTACAGATAGCGGCCATCGTTGGTTATGCCGTTTGGATAATAAAAATCTGCGTTCGTTCCCGTTCCATCCGAGGATCCCGCGCCTGTGGACCCGGCAAAGGTTGTTACTCTGGTCGTAGCGAGATCGATCTTTCGGATACAGTTGTTATCTGTATCGACGACGTAAAGATACGACCCATCTGTCGTGATCCCATAAGGGGCGTTAAAACAAGCCCTGGTTCCAAAGTCGTCATGGTGCGAAGGCGCTAATGTCCCGCCCGCCAAGGTGCTCACTTCTCCGGTGGATATGACGACCTTCCTGATCGCATTGCTCCCTGTATCAGTTATGTACAGATTGGCTCCATCGGTAGTTATTCCGAAGGGATATTTAAACCTGGCAGCGGTTCCTATGCCATCGACGGCCCCTGTCTCTGTAGATCCAGCGATAGTGGTGACCTTTCCGGTCAAATCAAGCGTTCGCCCCTGAATAGAGCCGCCGAACAGTTCGCCCGGCACAACCGTAACTCCAAGGCTCTGGCTCCCTGCGGTTCTTCCGTTCAAAGCGATAGCGATCAGGTCGATTTGATAGCGCCCGTATCCCCAATTGCTGCCCCCGCTCCATGTCGTTCCAGCTGTCTTTTGCTTTATTCCATTCACATACCAGGAATAATTTGTCTCTTCAGAAGAATTTTCGACGACAGCCGACAGATCGAGCGTATCCCCGACTGAAATGATGGATTTTCCGCCTTGAATGAGAACGCTCAGGGGATTGTTCATGGCGGGTGTGATCGCGGCCTTGACGCTGCCGAAATCCTGACTTTGCACTGGGGAGAAGGTAAAGGTGCCGCCGGTGGTTTTTCCCTTGATAATCCTGACGATGTCAGCCTTGCCTGCTTTAGCCGTGGTCCCATCCTTGATCAGAACAACAAGTTCGTAGTAGCCCGTAGGCAGGGAGGTGGAAGTATTCGTTGCTTTATTGCCGCCGACAGTGAAGTTGAGCTGAATGGGAGATCCGCCGCTGATAGCGGTCAGTGTGGCCTCAACCTGAGGATTGGCGATCCCTGTCGCCGAAAAATCCACGGCGAGATTAAACGAACCAGTGCCGTCCAAAGGGGTTACTGTAATCTCGAGGTTGGAGTTTTCTCCCGCCTTCACCGTGGTGGTTGCCGAGCCTGAGCCGATCAGCGAAGGAGGCCGGCTGGCATTGTACGCATCCACGGAAATTGTCCATTCCCCGGGCAGCAAGTCAAAGACTCTCTTCGAACCCTGGTCGGTGCTCGTATTAAAGGAAGCATCGTAGGGACCCGTTCCGGCAATGATATAGGTCACAGGAACCATGCTCGTTTCGGGCAATAAAACCCTGGCGCTTCGGGATTGTACGGATTCTTCCTCATATGACAGCTCTTCGTTTATCTCCAGCGTCAGGCTTCCCTTTTGAGCAAACCATGCACCAAAGGGACCGTCGCATGAGCCGAGCAGTGACAGGATCGCCAAAGCACAAAACAGACAACGCCGAATACTCAAGGGTTTTTTTCGCATAGCATTTCCTTACCGTATTTTGGCAATTTTAATTTATTTTATCATGTATATTTACACTGTCAATGCTGGTTTTTAATTTTGGGAAATAATTCTGGTTCTAAAAAACGCTTATCACTTTCTGACCAAGTCTTCGATTAAGGCGCCGATGTGATAGATTTCATTGTTATCAAAAATAAAAATGGTCATGGGGGTTTGGGAATTCTTTTGTCTGTACAGGCTCGTATTATTGGCCAAACATTTCAGCATCGATTTATTTTATTGCTGGGAATTTCATTTTGCCAGAAGGGTAACGGAAACTCCCTACTGGCAGCAGAATAATCCTGTGAATCCTGGCGATCCCGTTATCATGTCAAAAAATGGCTAATAAAAAAGCTGCCCGGGCGATGTGCCGGACAGCCTTCTGATTGTTGGATAAAGCCGCGCTATTGGATCAGCTCGGGGGCCGGGGGACCTTCCTCGAGACCGATGGGAGAATCGGCGCCAAAAGAGACTGG
>JAVEYV010000065.1:0-9339 GCA_034003305.1 Spirochaetia bacterium
TTTGGTGGACCCTCCTTCTCATGGGCAGTTCCCTTTTCATAACCCTCCTGATCGGTATTCCGCTGGGAGTCATATCGGCGAAGCATCAGGGCAAGCTCCTTGATCAGACTATCAATGTGGCGGTGGTTATCGGAGTATCCATCTTCGTGCCGCTGCTGGCCTTTCTATTACTCTACTCCTTCAGTTTTAAGCTGATGTGGACGCCTATCGGCGGCGCCTACACGCCGGGTATAGATCCTTCCCAGATGTTCGGCAGTGTGGTGAGCCACATGATTCTTCCCTGCGCAACCCTGGTTATCACCTATCTTGCATCCACGGTGCTGTATATGCGGAACAGCATGCTGGACGTATTAAAAGAAGATTACGTGCGCACCGCCAAGGCCAAGGGCGTGAACGACCGGAAGGTCACCTGGAGTCATGCCTTGCGGAATGCCCTGATTCCTACGGTAACGGTAACGGGTCTCATGATCGGGAAAATGGTAGCCGGCGCGGTGCTCACCGAGACGGTTTTTTCCTGGCCCGGCGTGGGGACGATGATCTACGACGCGGTGCAAAAACAGGATTTTCCGCTGCTGCAGGGGGCCTTTCTGGTACTTGCCGCGAGTGTTGTCGTGATGACCTTGATTACGGATTTGGTCGTCGCCTGGCTCGATCCTCGGATCAAGCTCTAGGGGTGGGGTGATATGAGAGAAAAAACTTTTTTGGAGTCCTTTGGACGGCACAGACTCGGGGTTATAGGCTTTGTCGGCGTCGCTCTCATTCTACTGGCCGGCGTCCTCGGTCCGTTTTTTGTTCCTTTTCAGAAGGGATACGGAGAGGCTATGCCGCTTGCGGCCCCGAGCGCCGAGAATTATCTCGGTACCGATGCCCTTGGCCTGGACCTGTTTTCAGAGATAATTTGGGGAGCGCGCACCTCGATACTGATTTCGGCTTCGGCCGTGCTGGTGGCAATGTTCATAGGCATTCCTCTGGGGCTTATATCAGGCTATTCCAGGGGTAAGATCGGGGCGCTGATCGATAGCGCCATCGAGATTACCATGACGATTCCCACCTTGCCGCTGATGATCCTCATTTCAGCCCTGGTCGGTCCCAGCGTAAGAACCGTAGCGGTGGTAATCGGCGTTTTCGCCTGGCCGACACTGGCCAGGATTGTACGCAACTCCACCCTCAAGGTGTCCCAGATGCAGTACATCGAGGCGGCGAAGGTTCTGGGGATATCCAAGGGCACCATAATGTTCAAGCACATACTGCTCAATATCGCCGGTCCCGTCTTGGTGGATATAACCCTGATAATGGCCACGGCGGTGCTCACCGAATCCAGCTTAAGCTACCTAGGCCTGGGAGATCCCAACGTATGGTCCTGGGGCGGCATTCTTCAGACAGCCTTCAAGGCGGGGCATCATTTCCGCGCCTGGTGGCTGGTCATTTTCCCCGCCGCTTCCATCATGCTCTATGTGATTTTCTTCAATCTGCTGGGAATCGGCATAAACGAAACCCTCAATCCAAAATCCAGAAAATAGGGAGGCGGGATGTACGATACTATTGTACGCAACGGCTTAGTTTACGACGGCAAGGGCAATCCCCCTGTTACGGCGGACCTGGCTATTAAGGATGGAAAAGTAGTCCTGATTAAGCCCGCAATCGCCGATAAAGCCGAAAAAGAAATCGATGCCGCCGGCAAGATAGTCATACCGGGTTTTATCGATCCCCATGTCCATGAGGAAATCACGCTTTTCTCCGACAACGCCTATGAGTTATTTCTGCGCCAGGGCGTAACCACCACGGTCAACGGCAACTGCGGGCATTCGGTTACTCCCGGCGGGACCGAGTTTATCGTCGATTATTTTTTCAACAACGGCCTTATCTCCCAGCGCAACCGGGAAGAGTTTAAAAGCTCTTTTCCGCAGTGGAAGGATTTTGCGGAATACGTGAAGGCGGCGCGCAGCACCGGTACAAACCTGAACCTCCTGGTTCTTCTGGGGCATGGAACGATACGGCAGTACGTCATGAACGGCGCCCACGACAGGCCGCCGACTGCGGAAGAAAAAGCGCGTATCGATGCCTTTCTGAGGGAAGGGCTGGAACAGGGCGCCTGGGGCGTCTCCTTCGGCTTGGATTACGTGCCGAGCCGTTACGCTAAAACCGAAGAGCTGGTGGATGTAGCCAAGATTGTGAAAGAATTCGACGGCATCACCGCCGCGCATCTTCGCCATTGGATCGGAACGAAGGAAGCGGTGCTCGAAATGGTGGAAGTCTGCCGGCGAACCGGTGTTCGCACCCAGATATCCCACCTGAAGTCCAGTTCCGAGGAATCCTTCGAAGCTGCCAGAGCAGCCGCCGACGAAGGTCTCCCCTTGAGGGTGGATACGATCCCCAAGAGCTCCGGGCACTGCAACAGAAAGGATAAGCTGCTCCAGTCCATCATGGCTATTTCTGATTCTCTCTTCGACAAGGGCGTGGAGGGGGTAAAAGCCGCGCTGCACAGCAAGGAAGGCCGCCAGATCATAAAGCGCGATGCCCACGCCAAGTTCGGCATGGACAAAGCGAAGGTATTTATCGCCATTTCCCCCGATGATCCTTCGCTGGAAGGCAAGTCCATCGCCCAGATAGCCCGGGAACGGGGAGACGCGGATCCCACAGAGACGATGCTCGACCTGGCCGGAGACGATAACAATTACACATTCTGGCTTGGCGGACCTACCAGAGACGACTTTGGCAGAGATCATACCAAGCTTATAAGGGACAACCCCTACGTGTCGGTAGGCACCGACCGCATCATGGGCGACCCCAACGACCCCTTCTTCTGGTACGAACTCCAGCGCTACGGCGGCTTCGCCACCTTTATGAAAATGTACAGAAAGGCGGGAGTTCCGGTGGAGGAAATCGTCAGGAGAAACAGCTCCCTGGTGGCCGAACACTTCGGCATCAAGGACAGGGGCAGACTGGAGCCCGGCGCCTGGGCGGACATCGCGGTTATCGACTTGGAGTCCTACGACTTCCCGGAACCGGAAGCGGTGGATTGCAGAAAACCCCTGACCATGGCGACCGGAGTAGACTTTGTGCTGGTTAACGGAAAATTGGCAATAGAAAAAGGGAAGCTGCTCAAACCCTTATCGGGCAGCATCCTTTTGCGCAATGAACACAGAAACTGACAAGGAGGTCAGAACATGAAAAGAAAAAGCGTAGTATTCGCTTTGGCGCATGCCCTCGCCCTGACGCTGAGCGTCTCGGCCCAGGCAAAGCAGGTGGAGTTCAAGATTGGTCTGTTGGGAGATATCCAGACCCTGAACTTCTGGGGATCGAATGACATCAACGCCTCCGCGCTGATGGAAGCGGTCATGCCCAGATTCGGCTTTATGGACACCGACGGCCAGATAAAGCCTCATCTTTTTGAAAGCTTCGAGATAAAGGATAATTCGACAACCTTTATTCTCCATGTCAGGCCCGGATTAAAGTGGCACGACGGGGTTCCCTTTACCGCCGAAGATGTGGTGTTCACCGGCGAGTACCTGGTAAAGCACAAGCTTTTCCAGAATACCCGCTACAGTAACGTTAAGTCGGCCAAAGCGCTCGATTCGATGACCGTCGAGTACAAGCTCATCAATCCCCAGGTTGGATTCCTGGACGTCATGATGTACTGGGTAAGCCCGATGCCCAAGCACATTTTCGAAAACGTCGCCAATCCCATGGGCTTTAATTATGAGTCTACCGGCGTGGTCGGCCTGGGCCCCTACAAGATGGGCGAGTTCAAGAAGGGCGAATACTACATCGCGGTGCGAAACCCCGACTGGCCGGCCTCCATGGGCAAACCCGCCATCGACCGCATTATCTACAGGGTCTACAAGGATGAAAATTCCATTGCCCTGGCGCTGCGTACCGGCGAGATCGACTCGGCCACCAGGCAGATCCTGCCTTCCCTTGCCAGCCAGTTCAGGAACAATAAAAATTTCAATGTCTACGACGTGCAGTCCCCCGGCTATGCCTACATGAGCCTGAACACCAAGAAGAGCGAATTCCTTGCAGACGTGAATGTACGCAGGGCTCTGGCGATGACCATCGACAGGCCGAAGGTTGTACGGCTGGCTCTGGAAGGCGCAGGCGTTCCCATGAACGGACCGGTTTCCCCAATTTACCAGGAGTTCACCAAGTCCAATATTCATTACCCTGCCTACAATATCGAAGAAGCGAAAAAGACCTTGCGGGCCGCTGGGTACGTGGACAGCAATAACGATGGATTTTTCGAGAAGAACGGCAAGAAGCTTTCGATCCGCGTGACCTACGAAGCCACCAGGTCCGACTACGACAAGTCCATGAGGATTATCAAGGAAGACGCGGCCAAGGCCGGCATCGACATCGTCCTGGACCCCGTGGATAGGCAGGTCTTCATGGACCGCCAGAACGTATCCAAGGAATACGAGGCCAGCTTTGTGCAGTGGGGAGCCATCGTGGTAATCTACGACTCCTTCTACAATCTCTACGGCAAGGATGCCTTCCTCAACTACCCGGGCTTCTATGATCCCGACCTGGAGAAGTGGGCCAAGGCTTCCAAGGAATCGCCTTCTATCCCCGCGACTGTCAAACCCATGGACGAAGCCCAGAAAATCGTCGTGGATCAGGTTCCCACAATCGCTGTATGGGTACCCAACCTCACCTACATTACCAGTGCCAAGTTTGAAGGCTACGTTCCTTATTATTTCTCCTTCAACGGCACCCTTACTCTCGGGTCTCTAATTAAAATAACCCCGAAGAAATAAGGATAAGGCTACATTATGGGAATTAAGACTGCGTATACTGGCTACAAGGCCTATGACTATCTTGTGCCGGGCAAGGATTATCAGGAATTCGCCCTTACTCCAAAAGACAGGGTGCCGGAATTTCTGTATCCCCTGAGCCCGGAACAGGAGAAAAAGGCGCTTGAAATCGCCAAGGAAAAGATCTGCATCTCGATGCATGAGCATCCGGTGTATAATCCTCTCGATCTCAACGAGTACAGAACCCTGCGCCATGCCGGAAGACAGTCCTGCGCCTACGACGCGTTGGCCGAATCATACCTGGACTGCATTTTCGACAACATGATGAACGGCTCCTGCGTCATAACATCGCACAACGGCTGGAAATTCACGGATGTCGTCCACGACCTCGGCATGAGGTTGTGCGACATCGCCCACCAGGATTTTGTCATTCACTGCAAAAGAGCCGACGATATTCTCCGGGCGCACAAGGAAGGCAAGCTTGCCTGGGTAGCCTGCATCGAAGGGGCCATGCCCATAGAAAACGAGCTGGACAGGATCGATATTCTGTACGGCCTGGGCGTTCGGCTTATGGGGCTGACCTACTCGGAATCCAACGCCCTCGGTTCGGGACTCAAGGAAGAGCGGGATGCGGGGCTTACGGCCTTCGGCAGGGAAGCGGTGAAGCGGATGAACAAGGTGGGTATGCTCATCGATGTATCCCACTCCAGTACCCTCACGGCCATCGATGCGGCGGAGCTCTCGACCGTCCCCATCTGCATGTCCCACACCGGGGCTAAAACCCTCTGGAAGTCCAGGCGCCTGGCTGCGGACGAGGCTCTAAAAGCCATAGCCGCCGGCGGCGGGGTGCTGGGCATCGAAGCGGCTCCCCACACGACCATCACCTACAATCACCGAACCCATGATCTCGATTCTATTATGGAACACTTTGAGTACATCGCCAATCTTGTGGGAATCGATCATGTGTGCTTCGGCCCGGACACGAACTTCGGTGACCATGCGGGATTGCACCGCATTTTCGCCAAGTTCCTCTCCACCGGGCAGACCAAGAACCTGGAAGACGACTACCCCAGGGTTGACCATGTCAAAGGCATGGAAAATCCCAGGGAAGCCTCTAAAAACGTTGTCCGCTGGCTGGTAGGCCATGGCTACAGCGAGGAAGACATCGGCAAGGTTCTGGGAGGAAACATCCTCAGGGTATGCTCCCAGGTCTGGAAATAAGCGCAAGTCGACCGTAAGAGGTCGAGCGTAAGCTCGAGAGCCCCGACCGGGCTTGGAAAGCATCCCCGGGATTCCGCCAAGGCTTCGACTGGGGGCTTTCCTAAATGAGCGTTTTCCGTATTCTATTAAGGCAGGGGCAGCTTCATGGGAAGCGCCTCTGCCTTTTTTTAAGGAGTCCGGCGCTGAATTCGGAAAAAGACCTAAGGTTAGATAGAGCCATGGGGACAGCTGATCCTCTGCCCTTGAGCCGCGAGGCCCGGCGCCTGTCCTCTAAGGGGCCTGCGGGCGCCGTGGACAAGCTTGTCGAGGTAGCCCTGCGCCGCTATGCCATGATCGAGGATGGCGACAGGATTCTGCTGGCGGTTTCGGGGGGCAAGGATTCGATGGCCCTGGCCTGCGACCTGGGGGCCAAGCGGCGCTGGTGGCCTGTCAGATATGAACTTCACGCCCTGCATATCGCCACGGAATTCGGCGACCCCGCTACGCCTTCCACCCTGGCTTCCCTGCTTAATTCCTGGGATATTCCCTTGAAATCCCTCCAGATTTCCGTTCAAGGCCGCTTGAAGCCGGGTCGGTCGATGAATTGCTACTGGTGCTCCACCCAACGGAGAACCGAGCTTATCCGCTACGCGATGGAGCATGGGTTCAATAAAATTGCCCTGGGGCACCATCTGGACGACGCTGTAGAAACTCTGCTTATGAACATGCTCTATAAGGGCGAGATCGGGGGCATGCTTCCGCTGCTCCGTTACAGGAAGTACCCTCTTTCGATTATCCGCCCCCTCATACTCTGCGAGGAGCGGCAGCTGATCGAGTACGGAAAGGATAAGGGGTACATGTCGACTGTCTGCAGCTGCGATTATGGCGGCGAGTCGAAGCGGCGGGAGGTTCGCGCCAGGGTGGCCCTGCTTACGGGCAATTCCAGCAGCATGAAACGAAGACTATTCGAATCTACGGGGAATATAAATTTTGAATATATGCCCGGCGGGCAGGCCTATTCGATGAAGGGATCAAGCATGGGCCGGGAGATCGAAGACTAACCGAGCCAATTTAAAAAGTCCGGTACCTTTAAAAAAGCCTTAATCCTCTCCCCAATCCCCCGATCCGGGATCCGAGACAGCCTGATCTGAGGTGTCTTTGATCCTGTCCAGGAGGATTCTAAACGCGGCCCCCTCTTTTTTCAGTTCTCGTGAGCCCCGGGTGATTTTGCAGAGTGAAAGGCCTAATTCCTCTGCTATCCTCCGTTGAGGCTTGCCCTCGGCCAGACGTTTTACCAAGGCCCAGCGCTTGGCCATTTCGTCGGCCTCGGAAGGGGTGAGGAGTGAATAAAGGAAATTCTCGATAAGGGTCGCATCGGCGCCTTCGAGGGCGAGGGACATTTCTTTCATGTTTCGGCGCATCAGTTCGGGGTTCCGCGGCATGATACTACTATACTATAAAACCTCGATTCGAGCGACCGTTAATTTGCCCTGAATGTACCGCTGCCTGTCCTTTCCGCGTTGGATTTGTCAGCGGGATTCATGGCTCGCGGCTTGCCGCGAGGTTTTTGGTTATTCCGATTCCTTTCATGATCGCGGTTTGCTATACTGATTGGCAATTATGAAAAGTTTGGCGCTGGTGATCGTCCTCATAGCGGCGCTGGCCTTGCCTTCCTTCGCCCAAAGCGGGGGAATCCAGGAAGCGGTGGCCATAGATACGCAAGGTACTATTCCCCTTCAGACGATCGCCGAACTTTACCTCAATGCCGATCCTGCAATCACCGTCGGAGAGCTGGCAGACAAGGGCAGCGCCCCGCTTTTTTCTCCCGCCGAGGGAAAGATGATTACTGTGGGGGCAAAGAACCCTGTTGCATGGCTCAGGTTTGCAATGCCCCAAGCGCTGCGGCCGGGGCCGGCGGGGGCGGGAGAAAAAAGCCCGGCCGCATCAAGCAGACCCCAGTCGCAGTGGCTCTTAATCGTCAAGCCAAGTTTTTCGATAATTCTCGATCAGCTGGAATTATACGTTCCAGCCGCCGATGGGGGCTTTGAAAGCTTTGCCACCGGCGCCCTGCGAAAACCCTTTCCCGGCGAAGCCTCATCCAGGTATTTTGTCTTCCAGCTTCCGCCGGCTGCCTTCGAGGGGGAGTATTGCTACCTCAGGCTTTCATCGACCATGGACGTGAGGGTGGATGTCTTTCTGGAGACCAGTCTCGTCAGAGGATTTCTGGACAAGAGGGATTTTCTTCTGTACGGCGTGCTTTTCGGCGTGATAGGAGCGATGCTCCTCTACAGCCTGACCCTATTCATTTCACTCAAAGATAAAAGCTATCTTTTTTATTCTTTCTACATGATCTCCGCCGGTCTCTGGCTCTTCGTTCTCCATGGGTACTCAAAGGCTCTCTTTGGCCAAAACCCCGGCACCGACCAGACCATGCTCTGGTTTTGGGTGGGGCTGATGCTTGCCTGGGGTTCTGTTTTTGTAGCGCACTTTCTCAGACTCAAGGAAGGCCTGGCGGCCTTGAACCGCCTGGTGCTGGCCCTGGGCGCACTCGGGCTTGTGGTTTCCCTCGCCGGATTGCTGGGCTGGTACGACATAGCCTTTTCTCTTTCCCATTATTTAGGCATTATCCTTCCTCTCCTCGGAACGGCCACCGCGCTGATCCGCCTGATACAAGGCTTCCCTTCCTCCCTGTACTTTTTTATTGCCTGGATCTTTTTGGGGGCAGGAGGGCTTGCCTTTGCCCTCATGGGCTTAAAGCTGCTGCCGGTGAATTTCTGGACGGTCAATTCCAGCGCGATCGGAGTTGCCCTGCAATCGGTATTGCTTTCTGTTGCGCTCTCGGACAGATTCCGACGCTTGGAAAGCGAATCGGAGCGGCTGGAAAAAATACAGGCTCATTACGAAGCCCTCAATCTTACCGATGAGAGCACCGGTCTTCCCAATAAACGGTTTCTGATGGCCGAACTGGATGAGCATATTGAAAAAGCGAGAAAAAATAAGGCAATGCTCTCGCTGCTTTTAATCGACGTGGACAATTTCAGGAGCTTGCGCGATTCTTTGGGAAGCACGAAGCCCGAAGATGTCCTTGCCAGCCTCGTCACTATAGTAAAAGCAAGTACCAGGGAAAGCGATAAAGTATGCAGCCTGGGCGGAGACAGACTTGTGGTGGTTCTGCTGGGCACGGGCGCCGATGCGGCGCTCAAGGCCGCGGAGCGCATTAGGGGGCGTTTTGCCTTGGAGGGCTTTAACAGCGAGGGCTCTGGAGGGCATACTGGCGAATCCTTGGCTATTACCCTAAGCATCGGCGTTGCCGAGCTGAGCAAGGACGACAGCCGGGATTCCCTGCTGGACCGTACCGATAAGGCTGTACATGAGGCGAAGTCTCAAG
>JAVEYV010000066.1:0-9310 GCA_034003305.1 Spirochaetia bacterium
TTTCGTCAATTTTCATGCTTTTGGCATAAAAATTGGCGAAACTACAAAGCCACTTTAAAAAGTTAACAAACTTTTTAAAGTGGCTCAGTTCCTCGAACCTTGTTGTGATAAAGGCCGCCCGGGAATCCCTGGCGGCCTTTTTTTTAAACTGACTCGACGCAAAAAAATAGAAAAAGGCTCCCTTCCGGAAGCCTAAATATTGCCCAGAGGGGGACTTGAACCCCCATGCTCTCGCACTAGTACCTGAAACTAGCGTGTCTGCCAATTCCACCATCTGGGCAGGCATAACAACGCCGACTTAATCGACGCGGAGTGTATTCTTACCGCCAGGGCGGCCTCGTGTCAAGACGGCCTGGCCGACTCGGCGCTTTCAGAGCGGGTAAAAAAAGAGAAGAAATACCCGCTACATCAAACCGGCCTTCTGTGCTACCTTCACGGCCATGGCTTCAGATCGAGCAAAACCAAACCCACCCTTGAGTCAGCAGGCGCTCGGAACTCTCGCCATGGCAGCTACCGCCATTCTCTGGAGTACCTTCGGCATTTCAATCAAGATAGTCGACTGGAATCCCTTTGCCATATCTGCCGCCCGCAGTATTGTAGCGGCCGTCTTCCTCTTTATAGTGGTTCGCCGGAAAGGGAGGAAACCTTCGTTCTCCTTCGATCAGATCAGCGGGGCTTTGCTGCTTGCGGTAACGGTAATTTTATTCACCATAGCGACCAAGCGAACTACCGCGGCCAATGCGGTATTGCTCCAGTATGCAGCTCCGCTCTATGTGGCCATTCTGGGAGCCTTCATGCTGAAGGAAAAACCCAGGATTGAGCATTGGGTTGCCCTGGCGGCCATTGCCCTGGGCATGTTTTTCTTTTTCAAGGATTCCCTAGGGGGCGGAACGCTTTTCGGCGACAGTCTGGCGGCGCTTTCGGGCATTACCTATGCGCTCCAACTGGTCGTGCTGCGCAAGCAGCGGGCCGATTCTCCCTTCGATTCGCTGCTCCTGGGCAATATCTTCATTGCCCTCATTTCGTTGGTGGTAGCGCTTTTTTTGCCTCCGCCGGTCTTAAGTCTTACATCGGTGCTCGCGGTTGTGCTGGGCGGCATCGTCCAGGGTTCGATCTCGACGATTCTCTTCGCTTATGCGATCAAGCGTATCACCGCATTAGAAAGCATCCTGACCGCGGTAATCGAACCTATTCTCAACCCGCTCTGGGTTTTCTTGTTTTTAGGAGAAATCCCAGGCGAAGGCGCTGTTTTTGGCGGCGGAATAATTATCGCGGCTATTATTTTTTCTTCGCTTGTTTCGGCCAGAAGGGCAGCCAAACTCAACCCCTAAACTGGACCCGGGCATGTCTGCGGCAATAATCTCCGTACCGGCTAGGGTTGAAATTCAGGTAGCGCGTCCGTCTAAATGGTCCTATACTCGTATACATGAAGATGAAAGCCGAGGGTAACCTTCTCTTTGTCGTCATGGAAAAAGGCGAACGGGTTGCTGCGAACTTGAAAGCTATCGCCGCATCGCAGCTTATGAAGTCAGCCGGCGCCGTGGTCACCGCGGTTGGCATGATCAAGGATGTGGTGATCGGGTACGGCAACTATAGAAATCCCGATGTATTCTACGAAAAGACTACTGTAAAAGAGCCCCAGGAGCTTTTAGGCATCAGCGGTTTCATAATGAAAAACGAGGCCATTTGTTTTCATCTTCACGCCACGTTGGGTAACGAGAGAAGAGAAGCCACCGGAGCTCACCTTTTCGACGCCGAGGTGGTTACCTTTGTCGAGATGTGCCTGCTTATGAGCGATATTCCGATACGGCGCATTCTTAAGGACGGCCTGCCGGAAATGGATTTTTCAGAGGAGCTCGAACCGGAGAACGACTGATGCTGCCCGCTGCGCCCGCCTTGAATTCGAATGAACTTGCCAGAATCTCTCCAAGGATTTAGTATAGGCTTGTCCGGACCAAGGGTTCCGGTTTTCCAGCGAAGGCTTCTGGAGGCTCGATTGTTCGAATCGCTCCTCACAATCCCCATTTCGACTGAATTCCTCCACAAGGAGATGCTGCATGCCTGATCTGGTCCTCTCTGGCGACGAGGCGATTGCCCGCGGCGCCATCGATTCAGGGGTATCTGGTGCTTTTGCCTACCCAGGCACTCCGTCAACGGAGATTATGGAGTCTTTGCAAGCTCATTGGGACGAATACAAGGCTTCTCTGCCCGATGAAGAAAGGTCTTTTATCGCAGCCCAATGGTGCAGCAACGAAAAAACCGCCTATGAAACGGCGCTGGGAGTCTCTTTCGTGGGAAGAAGGGCTCTGGTGTCCATGAAACATGTCGGGCTCAATGTCGCCATGGATCCTTTTATCAACTCCGCCCTGGTTAAGATTAACGGCGGCCTGGTGCTTGTCGTCGCCGATGATCCTGGGATGCATTCCAGCCAGAACGAACAGGACTCCAGAATCCTGGCCGATTTCGCCCATATTCCCTGCTTCGAGCCTTCGGATCAACAGGAAGCCTACGACATGGTGCGCAACGCCTTTGCGTATTCAGAAATTCATGAGATTCCTGTATTGCTGCGGATCACCACAAGGCTCGCTCATGCCAGGGCTCAGGTAAAAGCTTCTCCGGGCATGGGTCCCCGGGCAATCAAGAAGAGCAGCGATCCCAAGGCATGGACTCTCATGCCGGGATTTGCCCGGCCGCGTTGGAAACTGCTGCTTCAAAAGTACGAGCGTTTCCGCGCCGATGGAGAAGAACTCGCCAGACTGGAACTGAGGGACAAGGCCTTGGGCGTTATTACCTGCGGCATTGGACTCCGCTATTATCTTGAGAACGAAGATGATTGGGCTGCCCTCCACGGCGATAAAAGGCCTTCGCATCTTCACATCGACCGCTACCCCCTAGGCAGAGATAAGATTCGAGATCTTTCGGACCATGTGAGCAAGGTTCTCGTCATAGAAGAGGGATATCCCTTCGTCGAACGGGAGATCGTGGGGACTTTCGCAGCTCCCTTGCCTGTCCTAGGCAAGCTATCCGGCGATCTGCCCCTTTCGGGAGAGCTATCCGCCGACTCGGTGAGGCTGGCGTTGGGCTTGCCTCCGCTGGAAGCCCTGCCCGCATCGTCGATCGAACTGCCCTCCCGGCCTCCTCAGTTTTGTCAAGGTTGCCCGCACGGGGACTCCTTCAACGCATTGAAAGAAGCGCTCAAGGATGAGGCTGAATTTCTTACCACCTCTGATATTGGCTGTTACACGCTTGCCGCTTTGCCTCCCTACAATGCCGTGGAATCCTGCGTCGATATGGGTGCCTCGATAGGCATGGCTCGAGGCGCCTCCTGCGTGGGTCAGAAAAACGCAGTGGCGGTAATCGGTGATTCCACCTTTTATCATTCCGGCATGACCAATCTGCTGGATGCTGTTGCTCACCGCAGCACGCTGACCTTGCTGATCCTGGACAACAGCACAACGGGGATGACGGGAGCTCAGCCCACGATATCACCCGGGTCGCGCATGAGAGCACTGATCGAGGGGCTGGGTGTCGAAGCAGCGCATACCAGGGAACTGGAAGCTCACCGCAAATTCCACGAGACTAACGTTGCGGCAATACGGGAAGAACTGGCCTACGAAGGGGTCTCGGTTATCATTTTAAGGCGCGAATGCCTGGAGCATTTAAAGAAAGCGAGGCAGCAATGAATTACAATATCATCCTGGCGGGGGTGGGAGGTCAGGGAGGATTGTCTGTTTCGGTGCTCATCGCTCAGGCAGCCTTGAGTTCTGGGTTTTTTGTAAAACAATCGGAAGTGCACGGTATGTCGCAGCGTGGAGGAGAGGTTGTCGCCCATTTGCGCATTGCCGATTATGAGATTCAAAGCCCGACTATCCCCAAAGGGGACGCCGATCTCATTCTCGCCTTCGAGCCCCTTGAAGCCCTTCGCTACCTTCATTGGCTTTCGGCTTCGCGGGGTATGGTCGTAAGTTCATCCACTCCCATACGGAATTTTTCCGCTTACCCTGATACGGCGGAAATTTTAGCCGAATTGAAGAATTTACCCAATTACCGTATTTTGGATGCCGAGACAATCGCAAAGCAGGCAGGCAATACGAGAGCGGCCAACGTTTGCCTCCTGGGAGCAGCGGCCGATCTTCTTCCGCTCAAGCCCGATTCGCTTAAGAAAGAAATTGAAACCTACTTTTCTGCAAAGGGCGAAGCGGTGGTCCAAGCTAATTTAAGCGCCTTCGAAGAAGGACGGAAAAAATATGCCTCTTGATTTTTCCCTCAGCGAGGCCGAGTCCAGGCTTGCCGATACGTTCAAGGAAATTATTGGACCTGCCGTGGCCCAGAAACGGGATGCCTTGACCGAGACAGAAGGCTTGGCAATGCTCGAAGCGATGGGTGTAGCGACTCCTAAAAGAATATTTATCCGCTCATCGGCCGAACTTGAATCGACAGTAAAATACGACGGTCATGATAAATTCGCTCAACGCGAATTTTTGACTAACTGGGGGGACAAAGTTGTCCTCAAAGTAATAAGCCCGGAAATCCTCCATAAAACCGAAATGGGCGGTGTTGCTCTGATTCAGAATAGCGGCGAATCCGTCATAAACGCCGTCAGGGAAATGGAGCGTCGCTTCGTCTCTTATAAGGTAGACGGCTACACGTTGAACGAATTTGTTCAATTCGAGCCGCGGCTTGGCCACGAGATACTTTTCGGCTACCGTTTCGCGCCCGATTTCGGCCCCTTGGTGAGTTTTGGCCCTGGCGGGATCTATACCGAATACTTAGCCTCTAAATTCAAGCCCGGAGAGAGCAGCATTACGTTTTCACCTTTCGCTGCTCCGAGGGAATTCGTACAATCGATTTTATCGCATACCCTAGTTGCCGGCCTGGTGAGCGCCGGCTTAAGGAACACAAAACCTTCCATAGACATCGAACGTCTTGCGGATGCAATCATGGCATTCCTATCAGCCGCCAAGGCTTTAGCCTCCTGCGGGGTTTCAGAATTCGAAGTAAATCCAATGGTAATTAGGCGCACGGAAGCATCCCTCATCGCCTTGGACTGCCTTGTCAAATTAAAGGATTTTTCTTCTTCAGGCATCGTTTGCCGCAAAGGATATGTGCCGCACAACGCGGCACAGGCATCGAGGCCAGTGGCTACTATTGATAAAATATTAAAGCCCCGCAGCGCAGCCATAATAGGCGTATCAGAAAAAGGGCTCAACAACGGCCGCATTATTCTGCGGAATCTTTTGGAAAACGGATTTGACGCATCCAAAATCTATGTCATAAAACCGGGCGCCGAGCAAATCGAAGGCTGCCGCTGCGTTCAGGATGTTGCCAGTCTTCCGGAAAAAGTTGATCTTTTTATTCTCGTCATCCCTGCTTCGGGAACACCCGAAACCCTCGCCCAGATAGCCCGGATGGACAAGGCCTGGTCGGTTATTCTCATACCCGGCGGCCTCGAGGAAAAATCAGGCTCCAGCGCAATCGTCGATAGAATGAAAAACGCCCTGCAGGACGCCAGGGTTCGGGGCAAGGGTCCTTTGATAAACGGAGGCAACTGTCTGGGAATCCGCTCGGTACCGGGCAAGTACAATACCCTCTTTATCCCTGAAGAAAAGCTGCCAATGCCCAAGGGGAAGGTCGCTCCCCTGGCGCTGATATCGCAATCGGGAGCCTTCGGCATAACCAGAATTTCCAAGCACCCCGACATCAATCCGAAATACATTCTCACCCTGGGCAATCAGATGGATCTTACCATCGGCGATTATCTGGAATACCTGGCTGAGGATAAAGCTATCCGCGTTTTTGCCGTCTATGTGGAAGGATTCAAGGCCCTGGATGGCCTGAAAACCTTTACCGCTGCCAAACAGATCGTCGAATCGGGCAGGAGCATTATCCTGTACCGCGCCGGCCGGACCAGCGCCGGTGCCGGCGCGGCCGCCAGCCATACGGCAAGCATCGCCGGTGATTACACGGTGACAAAAGCCCTGTTCGAAAACATCGGGGCTATTGTCTGCGACAGCCTGGACGATTTCGATGACGCGATACGAACCTTCACCCTGCTCGAAGGCCGCAAGGCTAAGGGAAACAGGCTGGGGGCGCTTTCCAACGCAGGCTTCGAATGCGTGGCCTTCGCCGACAATTTAGGCGGCATGGAGCTGGCAAAATTTAGCGATAAGACAAACAGCCTTCTGGCCATGGTGCTGGAAGATGCCGGCATTTCGGACATCGTCGATCTCCATAATCCCCTGGATATAACGCCCATGGGCTCGGACGACGCCTACGACCGATCCTTCAGGGCTATAATGGCTGATGACAACACCGATCTCGGCATAGTGGGCATCGTACCCTTCACCTCCAGGATGAACTCTCTGGCCGCCGATCCGGAACGGCATCGGGAAGATGTGCGGACGCCCGATTCCATCGCCAACCGCTACGGATCACTGCTTGCGGAAACCGAAAAACCATTTGTAACAGTGGTGGATACAGGGACGCTCTACGATCCTTTGGTACACATCTTGGAAAAACATGGGATAGTGGTGTTCAGGACAGCCGACAGGGCTTTGCGCATGCTGGAGCGTTGGAGAAAGTCGGCGGCGGCGCGCTGAAGAGGGTTTCAAGGCTGCGAGCGGCGTTCGGCTGCGAGGCACGGCAGTGATGCGGGGGGACCTGGACGGCGCGCAACGCCGCCCAGGTCCCCCCGCTTTATAGGAGCATTATTGGTTCAACTGCGGCGGAGCACCGCAACACCAAGAGCGCCCAGCCAGCCCACAGAGGCAAGCAGCGGTCCCATATCGGCCACCTGTATGCACAGATTGCCGCCGGCCTCGGCGCGGCATCGCTCGGCCAAGGCTTCGGCCTCCCCGCGAGCGTCCACATGAACAATCTGCAAACCTTCGGCCTGGTCGCTTTTTATGATCTTCCTGATAGAAGCGAAGAGTGCCGCGCTTGCGTTTTTTTCGCCCAGGTAAATGCTTCGGTTCTTTGCCTTGCCCGCTGCGTCGGTCCCTAAAATGGGTCTCAATCCGAATTTCCTCAGAATGATGCTCTTAACGCCTTTAAGACGCCCCGAACGGATGAGGCTGCGCAGGTCCTTCACGGCGACGAATAGCTCAAGATTCTTGCGCCGTTTTTCCAGGATCGCCTGGATTTCTTCGGCTCCCAGTCCTGATTCGGCCAATTGCGAAGCGGCCTCCACCAAAGCACCCTGCCCCGCCGTTATGCTCCGCGAATCGAAGCAGCTCACCCTGCCCGTGAACTCCTCCGCTGCGGCGGCGCCGGCCTGGAATGTGCCTGAAAGGGCGGAAGAAAGGCCGATATAGAGGACTTCCCCTGCCTGGGACAGGGCGAGATTGAATGCCCGTGTAAAGGAAGCCGCTGTCGGCTGGCTTGTGGACATGGAAAAATCAGGCTCCTCCCGCATTCTTGCATGAACGGCTCTCAGATCCATAGCCGGTCCGTCCGGTCTGGTGACAGTTCCCACGCGGATTAAGGCCGGCACCTTGATAATGCCTTTTTCGAGCAGATATTCAGCCGGGAGGTCGCAACCGGTGTCGGTGACTATGGCGCAGCGTATGGCCTTTCCCGCCGCGGCGGAGCGTTTAACCAACCTGCGCTGGAGCTCCATATCGTCTACCTTGTGCCCGGATACATCACCGGCAGCGTCGAGCAGATCGAAGACCGCCCAAGGAGTATCGCTGTGCAGGTGGACCCTGGCGATCTCTTCGTCGCCTGCGACTACCAGACTGTCTCCGAGTTCGGACAAAGCATCGCGAAGCTTTTCAAGCGATTCCCGGGAATTTTCCAATAAAGCCTCTGTGCAATAGCGGGGTCCTCCGCCCTCGGTCAGCTCCACATGAATATCGCCGATTGTTTCCGCAGTCTCTTTCTGCAGGAGGGCGGCGGCAGGATTTTCGAAGCGGCTTGCCCGACGCCTGCCCCGCATCAAGAGATCGGCAACACCTTCTAAAAGATGTATAAATCCCTTGGCCCCGGCATCGACCACGCCGGCCTTTCTCATTTCGGGTAAAATGTTCCTTGTCCTTTCAAGAGAAGCCCTGGCGGCTTCCAGACTGGAAAAGAAAACCTGAAGTATGTCCTCGCAAACTGCGGCTTCTGCGCGGAGCGCCTTTGCCCAATCATCCAGCACCGTAAGGATAGTGCCGTCTTTAGGAACCCTTAGGGCTTTCTTGGTTTTTTCGGCGGCAATGGTAGCCGCCTGAGCCAGGCGCCGCGCGCCTATCCTGGCCTCGGCTCCGAGCTCATGGGCCAACCCCTGGAGAAATTGGGCCAGAATCGCGCCGGAATTGCCTCGAGCCCCTTCCATGGCGGACCGAGCGGCTTGCTTAAGCACCGCTCCTGCCCCCCTGCTGGAGACTCCCTTCAGTGAAGCCGCGATCGCCCTGGCAGTGCCTGCCATATTGGTTCCGGTATCGCCGTCGGGTACGGGGAATACGTTTATGGCGTTGAGTCCTTCGGCGTTGACGACGATTGACCCGGCACCGGCAAGGATAGCCTGTTTTAGCCTGGGGCCATCGATATATGCTATCTTGATCACAAGTAAACAATATTGCAATTTATGTCAAATAGCAACCTGCATAGACAGCTGAATTATTTTTTTGGCCGCCTGAGAAATTTCAGCTTGTCAAAGGCTTTTTCCTCTCCCCTGGCGATCCTTTTTACATTTGTCCTGTGGGTGAAGATGACAAAAAGGGCGAGAAGGACGGCAAAGCCCAGCAGCCAGGCTGATACCGGCCGCCCCGCCGCGCCGAGGGCTACCGCGATCGGAAGAATCAGGGCCGCTGTCATGGAACTGGCAGAGACTATACCGGTGGTGCCGAGTACAATGCCAAAGCCAAGGGCCGAAAAAAGCGCAGCCCCCGGGGCAATCAGGATGATGGCCCCCGCGCCTGTCGCAACACCCTTGCCTCCTTTAAATCCGGCAAAGACAGGGTATACATGGCCGAGAACCGCCAGGAAAGCACCGGCAATTCTTAACAGCAAGCGGAAGGTCTGGTCATCCAAGGAAGCGTAGGCGGCAGCCGACGAGCCTAAGCGTGAACAGAGGTACGCGGCGAGCGCTCCCTTTCCGACATCTATCAGGCTTACCACGATGCCTGCGGTTTTTCCGAATTGTCGAAAAATATTGGTCGCGCCGCTGGCGCCTGAGCCCCCCTTTCGGGGATCTGTTCCGAAAAACAACTTTCCCACAATCACTCCTGTGGGAAAGGAACCTAAAAGGTAGGCGGCGATTAATCCGGCAAAAAGGCCCAGTACTTGCATCTGACCAAGATAACGAAAAAAGGGCGGCCGTAAAAGG
>JAVEYV010000067.1:0-9204 GCA_034003305.1 Spirochaetia bacterium
CTCAGCAGAACCTTCGCGGTGGGAACCACCGGGCTTTTCTCTGCGGTTGCTGTCTCTCAATACCAGGCAGGCGGTACGTTGCGCGATCTCACGAGCCAGTTGCTGGCTGACCATGCGAAATAGGTAATGCTAGATAGAACCCCTGGCACGATCCTGCAGATTCCCGTCTGCGATTGTATTACAGCCTGATCTTCCCCTTCAGGTTCTTGTCGAAAATCATGGTGCTCTGCAGATCGAGCATGCGCCCGGAGTTCTGCGATTCGGCAAGCTTGAACATAGCATGGGCGATGGAGACATCCACATAGGCCAGGCCGACAGCGTTGAAGTAGATGAATTCATCGTCTCGCTCTCTGCCAGCTTTTTTACCCAGGACGATGTCGGCGATGTTGGCATGAATGTCCGCATCGGTTATTTCGCCGGCCTTGTAGCAACGGCTTACGGTCTGGGTGCGGTGCTTGACGGTCGCCCAGTCATCGCAGACGATTTTATCGGCCATTTTTACGACGGCGAACTCGTCTTCCCATCCTCCGATATGGCTGTAGAACGCCCCCTTCTTGATCCACGAGGCCTTGAGCAGGGGCGCCTGGGCGCTGGTGGCGGTGACGATAATGTCGGTATCGCGGATGGCGTCTTCGAGGACTGTGTTGCAGGCGATGAATTCCATATCGGGGAGCAGCTGCGAAAGGCTCTCGATAAAGCCCTTCTCTTCTTCGGCATATTTCGCTGCGACCCGACAGATTTTAAGGCCAGGGCGGACGCTCTTCATGCCCAGAAGATGCATCTTGGCCTGCTCGCCGGCGCCTATAAATCCGATGCTTTCGGCATCCTTGCGCGCCAGGTGTTCGGCGGCCGTTGCGCCCATGGCGGCTACGCGCATGTTGGAACAGAGGGTGCCATCCATAACGCAGACAGGGTAGCCGTTTACGATATTGGACAGCACAATGATGGCGCTTAAGTTCTGGGTCCCGAATTTTATGGGATTCTCCGGGAATACCGAAACCCATTTAACGCCGCAGATTTTCTCATCCAGCAATGTGGCAGGCAGGCAGTTTATGCGGGACTGCGTTGCTTCGTCGAAAATTTGGACAATTTTTTCCGGGAAGAGAATCCGCTCTTCATCAAACTTTATAAGACCTGTTTTGAGGGCTTTTATGGCCATTTTGAGGTCGAATGCCCCGCACTCGACAAAATCTTCCTGAGACAGGCTGCGATACTGGATCGAATGATTACTCATGGCAGTTCACTCCTTTTATAGACAATATTTCCATCGATAATGGTAATGAGGCAGCGAGAACGGCAATCCATGGGATCGCCGGAGAATATCGTGATATCCGCGTCTTTTCCGATAGTAAGGCTTCCTACGCGATCCGAGATTCCGGTTATTTTAGCGGCGTTGATGGTGATAGCTTTCAGTGCTTCATCCGAGGGCAAGCCTTCCGCAATGGACGATGCGGCGCAGATGCGCAATGTTTCTACGGGATTTTCATAGTAATCAGTGCAGATGGCGAAGGGTATACCTTTTTCGTATAAGGCCATGGGCATTTTGAGCGCAAGTTTTTTCGAGGTTTCTACTTTTCTGCTGTATGACATCAAGGGACCGATGATGATTCCGTCGCAATTTTTTTTAAGGGCTTTCCGGAGCAGGTCGGGCACCAAATGACCTTCGGTGCAATGGTCCAGGGTATACCGTATATTGAACTCGTCGGCGATTCTGATAGCGTTGGCGATGTCGTGAACGCGGTGCGCGTGGATTTTCAAAGGCAGATCCCTCGACAGAACAGGTAGCAGTGCTTCCAGCGAGAGGTCCCTTGGAGGGAGCTTATCCACATCGTCTCCGGCGCGAGCGAGCCTGTTCTGGTACTCGGTTGCCCGGATAAACGCTTTTCTAATGAGTGCGACTTCCGCCATGCGGGATTTGGGTGTTTTGTTCTGCTCCGAATATCTCAGTTTCGGATTTTCTCCCAACGCCATCTTTACGGCTGCGGGATACTTTAAAACCATGTCATCCGCAACGGTTCCGCATGTTTTGATTGCGGCAAAAGTTCCGCCTATGAGATTTATGCTGCCCGGTCCGGTTACGCAAGCAGTAACGCCGGCCGATCGCGCGGCGGCGAAGGCGCAATCCGATGGATTGATCGAATCGATAGCGCGCAACTCTGGAGTGATAGGGTCAGAAGCTTCGTTGTGGTCGAAGTCGGGAGTGCCTGTCTGAATCAATCCGATGTGCGAATGCGCGTCGATGAGTCCTGGGGTGACATAACAGCCAGTTGCATCGATGATATCGGCTTTGTCGTTGATTATTTCTTTTTCAATCGCCTGAATCTTTCCGTTTTCTACGGCGATATCCGCGATTCTGGCTTCTCCCAAGACGGGAAAAATCATTCCGTTCTTGATTATCAGCATTTTTCATCCTTTATTATGCAAGATGCACGCGACAAAGTGCTCCGGCGCCACCTCGATCAAGTCCGGATCTTTCTCGAGACATTTTTCACATGCGTGTTGACAGCGCTTCGCGAAGCGGCATTGATCTGGAAGATTGATTGGGGAGGTGACCTCTCCCTTCAGTATTATCCTTTGTTTGTGCTGGGAAAGCGATGGAATGGGAATCGCGGAAATCAGCGCCTTGGTATAGGGATGCAAAGGATTTGTGAAGAGCTCTTCCGCTGGAGCTTTCTCGACGATTTTTCCGAGGTACATGACAGCGATACTGTCGGAGAAGTGATTTACCACTGAAAGATTGTGCGTGATGAACATATAGGTCAATCCGAGCTTTTCCTGCAGCTCCTTCAAAAGATTGAGAATCTGGGCTTGGATCGATACGTCCAGGGCCGATACCGGTTCATCGCAGACGATGAACTTGGGATTTACTGCCAGCGCCCTGGCTATTCCGATACGCTGCCGGCGACCGCCGTCCAATTCATGCGGATAGGTATTTATCAGACGTTGTGCGAG
This sequence comes from Spirochaetia bacterium, assembly GCA_034003305.1. Classification (GTDB taxonomy): domain Bacteria; phylum Spirochaetota; class Spirochaetia; order Treponematales; family Rectinemataceae; genus UBA2256. The sequence continues at coordinate 2,953 of JAVEYV010000067.1, forward strand.
TCCGACAGTATCCATCAGTTCCTTTACCCGCTCTTCGCGTTGATTCTTGTCCGGAATGAGCTTGTGGATTCGGATAGCTTCGCTGATAGTCTGATTGATGGTCTTCCGGGGATCGAGGGAGGAAAAAGGATCCTGAAATATTATTTGCATCTCGCGGCGAGCCCTGCGCATTTCCATCTCATCAAACTTGAGCACGTCTCGGCCATCAAACACGACGCTTCCGGAAGTCGGCTCTATAAGGCGTAGAATAGCCCTGCCGGTCGTCGATTTTCCGCAGCCGGATTCTCCCACGACGCCGAGGGTCTGCCCTTCGTCAATGGTAAAACTTATTCCATCCACCGCGTGCAGCATTCCTCGGGATGTCTTAAAATATTTCGTAAGGTTTTTTACGGCTACCAGATTTTTGGTCAATTAATCTCCCTCCTTACGATGCTGAATTCAGGCTCGTCGTAACGCAGGCACTCCACCATATGGGTGTCGCTAATCCACTTAGGCTGAGGGCGTTTTTGTTTGCATGGTTCTTTCGCGTAGGGGCAACGGGGAGAAAACGAGCAACCCTCAGGAAGCGACGTCGGGTCCGGCATGAGGCCCGGTATGGGCTTGAGCTTCGCTTTTCGGTCTTCGATATTCGGCAAGGAGTTGAACAAGCCTTCCGTATAAGGATGTTTCGTGTGGTTGAATACATCCTCCAGCGTCCCTTTTTCTATAATCCTTCCGGCATACATTACCGCCACTTCGTCGCAGACATCAGCGACGATGCCCAAGTCGTGGGTGATCATGAGCATTGCTGTCTCGTATTCATCCTTGAGCTTTTTCATCAGCTCAAGAACCTGCGCCTGAATTGTCACATCAAGGGCCGTCGTGGGTTCGTCGGCGATGAGCAGCTTGGTATGGCAGGCTAATGCGATCGCGATGACCACACGCTGCTTCATGCCGCCTGAGAATTGATGCGGATATTCTGCGGCTCGGAATCCCGGAATGCCGACCAATTCCAGCATCTTTTTCGCGCGCTCGTTCGCCTCCTCGGCGGACACGGGCTCGTGCAGCCGTATGCTTTCGGCGATCTGCTCACCCACAGTGAACACAGGGTTCAATGCTGTCATCGGATCCTGGAAAATCATGGAGATATCCTTTCCTCTGATTTTCTCAAGTTCACGGATGCTTTTCTTTAAAATATCCTCGCCATCGAGTTCTATCACTCCGCTTTTAATGACACCGGGCGGGTCGGGAACCAATCTCAGCATGGCCCTCGCCGTTGTGGTCTTGCCGGCGCCGGTCTCGCCGACCAGGCCGAGGGCGCGCTTTTTCTTCAACTCGAGGTCGATGCCGCCCACTGCCTCTACGACTCCATCCTCGGTTTCGTAATGCACAACGAGGTTTTTGATGTTCAGTATTGTATCTGTACTCATTTTCATTACCTCTTGAGCTTCGGATCCATCGCATCACGAAGTCCGTCGCCGATAAGGTTGAACGACAGCACCGTGAGAACGATCGCGAGTCCCGGGAACATGGTCATGTAGCTATAGTTGCGAATGAACGATCTGCCCTCGGAGAGCATCGCTCCCCATTCGGGAGCCGGCGCGGGGACTCCAAGGCCCAGAAAACTCAAGGAGGCGGCGGTGATAATCGCGGAACCCACGCGCATGGTCACCTGGACTATGATGGGCGCCAGAGCATTGGGAAGGATATGCGTAAACATGATAGATAGACGGCTGGCGCCGATGGCGCGGGCAGCCTCGATGAACTCCTGGTCCCTCACCGTCATGACCGAAGCTCGTGCCACCCGCGCGAAGGCAGGAACGGTGACGACGCCCACTGATATCATCAGGATAAATATATTCGCGCCGAAGGCAGTGGATATGGATATCGCGAGCAGCATTGACGGAATCGAAGAAAAAATATCCGTCGTCCGCATTATTACTGTCTCGGTAAAACCCCCAAAATACCCTGCGATAATGCCCAATACTCCGCCAATCGAGAGCGATACCATTACAGCGACGACACCGACCAATAGCGAGTACCGCGCGCCGTAAAGAACGCGCAGGAATATGTCGCGACCATATTGATCGGTCCCGAAAGGATGCTCGAAGGAAGGTCTCTGCAATCGTTGCGATGCCGTCTGGCGGATTATCTGTGAATTGTAGTCCACCGTAAAATTGGTGATGATCGTCAGCAGGATGATCAGCAGAATAATGCAAAGTCCGACCACCGCGCCTTTGTTCTTTTTAAGATTTCGCATTATCTCGGCGAACTGGCTTCGCTTCCTGTATTCGCTCTTTTTTTTAGCCGTGAGATTTTTGCCAGTTTTACTGGTTTTCGTGCTCATTGTCGTCCCTCACTTTGAATAACGGGCTTTGATGCGCGGATCTACGAACGCGTAGGCGATGTCGATAAGCAAGATGACGACACTCGATAGTATGGTCGTCAGAATTATCGCTCCCGTGACCATTTGGGTATCTCTGTTGCTTATGGAATCCACCAATAATCTTCCGACGCCGGGCCATGCGAATACGGTTTCGGTCATCACCGCGCCGCCCATTGCCACGCCAAATTGAGTTCCGATTACTGTAAGAATGGGGATCAAAGCGTTCTTGAAGGCGTGTTTCCGGATGACTATTTTTTCCGGCACTCCCTTCGCCCGCGCCGTGGAAAGATAATCCTGCCGTATTACCTCGAGCATGGATGATCGCGTTGTGCGCATCGTCAAGGCAGCCTGTCCGGATCCGACGGTGATTGCCGGCAGTACGATGCTTAGTATCGTTTGATTACCGATGGAAGGGAAAATACCTAGTTTCAAGGAGAATATGATGATCAGAATCAAGCCGAGCCAAAAGGTCGGGATTGAGAGCCCTAAAAGCCCTATTACCATGCTTCCTGAGTCGAGCCAGGTATTATGATGCACCGCGGCGGTAATGCCTAAAGGAATTGCTATCAGCAGAGCCACGACGGTTCCTACCGATGCCAAAAGCAGGGTCGCAGGCAGACGGCTCATGTAGATTGCGAATACATTTTTATTAGTGACATAGGAGATGCCCATATCGCCGCGCAGCATTCCCCCCATGTATCGGAAGTACCTCACCAGCAGAGGCTTGTTGAGTCCCATCTCTTCCCGCATTGCGGCCTTGTCTTCCACCGAAACTTCATTGCCTGCGATAACGTCCACGACATCGCCTGGCGCAAGGTCAACAATAAAGAAGACGATGAACGATACCGCGAGAATTATCGGTATCAACATCAATAATCGCTTGATAATATACTTATGCATACAACCTCCGGGATTGGCTAAAGGGCATAGTTCGACCGAACCGCTGTGCATTTCTGCACAGCGGCCTGGTTCGTTTTCTGCGTCGATGCTCCTTTACTTTCTTATGATGTAAAGGTTATCCCAGCGATGCGACAGCCCGTGGGGAGGTTCGAAGCCTTGGAGTGTTTTCTTGATGCCGATATTGATCTGCTCGACCGCGAGAGGAAGCCAGTTCGCATTATTCATGATGAAGCGCTGCACCTCGGCGTATTTCTTGGTGCGCTCTTCCTGATTGCCCATGGCCAGGGCGTCATCGATAAGCTTATCGATGTTTTTGTCTTCTATGTTGCTCCTGTTGATGTGGCCTTTGGAATGGAAGGCGCTGCGCAGCGCATAATCAGGACCTAAAGCATGCCCGCCCCAGCCGTCCACGGCGATGGGGTACGAGCCTCCGTGACCGACGCCCATGTTGAAGGTCGCCGTCTCGAGCGACTGAATTTTTACGTTAATTCCTATCTCGGCGAGCTGGGCCTGTATGACACTGGCGACTGCCTTCTGCGTTGTACCCGAGGAGGAGTAGATCGTCGTGCTGAAGCCTTTTGGATATCCGGCATCGGCAAGAAGCTTCTTGGCTTTCTGCAGATCGTATTCAAAGTAGGGAACCTCGACGTAATACTCGCTGGTGGGGTGCATGACGTTGACCGCCGGCGTGGCGTTCCCTTCATAGACCATCGCGATGAGGTTCTCCCGGTTGATGGCATGGGCCGTAGCTTGGCGCACGAGGATATTGTCGAAGGGAGCAACTTTCATATTGAGGAATATGTGGCGCAAGTTAGTGCTGGGAATTTGCCAAAGCACGAGTTTCGCGTCCTCGGCGATGTAATGCAGGTCTACGGCCGGGGGATCCACGCAATAGTCTACTTCGCCGGTCTGCAGCGCGATGAGGCGCGATGAAGCTTCCGGTATTGTGCGAATGATCAATTCCGGCGTCTTTTTGACACCGCCCCAGAATTTTTCGTTGCGGACCAAGGTTACATGGTCTCCCTGGACCCAGTCCTTGTACATATAGGAACCTGTGCCGATCTTGTTCGCCGCCTCGATGCCCTTTGCGTCAAATATCTTCTTGCTCATGATGACGGTATTCGGTTCGCAGAGTTTATACACCAAGTCATAGTCCGGCGCGGCAAGTTCGAAATTTACAGTGTGGCTGTCGATAACCTTGACGGCTTTGATGGAGATGAATTTTCCCTTGGCTCCCGACTGGGTCAAGCCCCGCTCAACAGTGAATTTTACGTCTTCCGCCGTAAAGGGAGAGCCGTCGTGAAAGCTAACGCCCTTGCGAAGCTTGAACTGCCAGAGCGTGTCGGAAAGCTGTTTCCACGATTCGGCGAGGCCTGGAATGTATTTGCCGTTTACGGTGTCATACTTGATGAGCGTGTCGAATACAATGAGATAGACGCTTTTAGACGTTGCGCTGGCGTCATTCTGCACATCCATGCTCGTGAAACCGAGGGAGGGCGCGATAGTGATGGTTTTTTGATAGTTTACGGCTTGGCTGAAACCATCGGCGGTAAAGAAGAATACCAGGATTAGACTCAGAATAACTGTGAATAATTTTTTCTTCATGCAATTTCCTCCGGATAGTGAGATACACACTGAAGAAGCAAAAAACATGCCAACAGAAAAATTAGAAAAAACCCCAATAAATCCTTGGTATTGCAAAAAAATGACTCACAGGGCGCCGGCATAAATTGCCGGTGACCGGCAATTTATGCCGGCGGCTCGGTGCCGTCTTCCTATAATTTATATTCCGTGATTTTATTCTGCAGTCCCCGAATGCTTATTCCCAATTGCTGGGCGGTAATATACTTGCGGCCTCCGTTTTTTTCCAGTGTAGCCGAGATTGCCAGTTGCTCCAGCGTATGCATGGGCATGCCGGCGAGAAGTTGCTTCAGACAGAGTTCCTGGTCGGCATTTCCATTTACCCTGGTTCGATTGCAGACATCGATGGGCAGATCGGCTGCCTCAATCCTTTCTCCGCTGGACAGTATCATCGCATGCTCGAGTATATTGGCAAGCTGTCGTATGTTTCCCGGGTAATCGTAATCGGCCAGTATCCTTTCCGCCTTCGCGGAAATGCCTTTGACGCTCTTATTCTGTTCGGCGTTGAACCTTTTTATAAAGTGCTTGCAGAGCAGGGGGATATCTTCTTTGCGGTCTCTCAGTGCAGGCATTGGAATCGTGACCACGGACAAGCGGTAGTATAGGTCTTCGCGGAAAAGTCCCTGCTGTACCATAGCGGCAAGGTTCTGATTCGTCGCGGCGATTATACGCACATCGACATGCCGCAGCTCGTTGCCGCCTAGAGGGGAAAATTCCTTTTGCTGGATGACCCTGAGCATTTTGCTCTGAAGCGAGAATGGCATGTCCCCTATCTCATCCAGGAAAATCGTGCCTCGGTCGGCAATCTCGAATTTGCCTTTTTTGTCCTGCGTCGCGTCGGTAAAGGATCCTCGCTTGTGTCCGAACAGTTCCTCTTCGAGAAGGTTTTCCGGAATAGCGGCGCAATTAATGACTACAAAACGTTCCTTTTTCCTCTTTCCAGAATAATGGATTGCCCGTGCCGCGAGTTCCTTGCCGGTACCGCTTTCGCCGGTCACTATGACAGTGGAGTCGACATTATTGAGCTTTTCGATGAGGGAATACACATTCTGCATTGATTCGCTTTTGCCTATCATCTCCTGGTACTGATACCGTTCCTTCAGTTCTCTCGAGAGATAATCGATTTCATCGCTCAATCGTCGCACCGAGAGAGCCTGTTCGATGAAAACGCGCAACTCGTCAAGATCAAGGGGTTTTGATAGGTATGTAAACGCACCGTTTTTCATGGCGTTGTCCGATGTCTTGATGCTGCCGAAGGCCGTGATCATTACTACCGGCAATTGCGGATCGTAGGCTTTTATCTGCTTCATCACTTCGATGCCGTCATCCCTGCCGATCATCAGATC
>JAVEYV010000068.1:0-9148 GCA_034003305.1 Spirochaetia bacterium
GGTATTTATTGTCCACCAGGCCTCCCGGCCCGCCTTTAAAGCCGATGAGCCTTGAGTTCGGAGAGGTTTTTTTCAGGCCGTCGAATAGGCCGGCGATCACATTGTGTCCCCCCGGAGCCGGCCCCCCGGACAATAATACGCCCAGGGTCAGCGCCTTGTTTGAAAAGGCATTGCTGCCGACGCCAAACTTGATCGCGGGCTTTCCGTAGCTTTGGGAGAAGAGCTGCTTCAGCGCCTCCTTGTTGTGGGAGGGTTCTACTACCGTTACGGGAAGGGCCTCAATGGAAGAGAGGGGAGAGCCGAGGATTTCGGGCATTTTTGGAATATAGGCGAACCTGGCATTATGCAGGGGAGAGCGTTCCGACATTGTTCAGATCTCCTAAGATAAATATGATTAATACTATCCATTAACCGCCAAAAAGAAAAGGGATGAGACAGCCTGAAGGCGAAAACCGGGATCGGGGCCGGTTTTACCTTAACCCACCCTGGTTTTTAGCCGATACATCAAAAAGACATATGAGACGACGCGCAACACTAAGCATAGCGGCGGTATTTATTCTCTTCTCCGCCACTCTTCTCGCCGCGGCGGAAGGGCAGGCTGGCAGCCACACCCTGGCCAAGGGCGAGACCCTCTACTCGGTTTCGAGAAAATACAATATCCCCTACGAAGCACTGGCAGCAGCCAACAATATCACCGATCCTACAAAAATGAGGATCGGCACAATCCTGGTTATTCCCTCGGTCCACAGAGTGGCCAAGGGCGAGACGCTTTACGGAATAGCCCGGCAATACAGTATCAGCCTTCAGGAGCTTCTCTCAGCCAACAAGCTTAACAGTTCCTATATCCTGAAAATGGATGACATTCTCGTGATACCGGGCAAAAAAACCGGGACCACGGTGGATACAAACCTGATTCCTCCCCCCCAGGGTGCGGTTGTAAAGGCGGATACGCCGAATCAGCCCTCTGACGGCGCTTCCGGCTCGGTTACTCCCCTGGTGCCTGCGGCTCAGCCGGCACCGGTCAAACAGCCTTCGGCGCAGCAATCGGCTGCACAGCCTGCGACTACCCAGGCTCCAGCGTCTCAGGCGCTGCCGCCTCAGACTCCCGCAACAAACAATGCGATCGCCGCTGACCTGCCGCCCGCCTCGGCACAGAGCCCCGGAGCTGCACAGCAGCCTGCCAATGCGCCTTCACGACCCCAGACAGCAGTCCCCCTTCCAGAGCCTGTAAAGACCCAGAACAAGGCGGTGGATCCTAACCTTGGCTGGCCCGCTAAAGGTCAGGCCATGTACCTCGACGGCAAGCTCGAGGGTGTAATGTTCAAGGTATCACCTGGCGAATCCGCCCGGACCGTAGCCTCGGGAACGGTCGTCTCGGCAGGACCCTCCAGGGGTTTTAATCAGGTAGCATTTATCCAGGCCAAATCCGGCTATGTGTACGTGTACGGTGGCAACGAAACGCTCAATGTTAAAACCGGCGATCAGGTGAGTTCCGGCAAGGAGATTGGAAGAATTGGGCTTGATGCAAAAGACGGCTCGCCCATTGCCTATTTCTTTGTCTTCAGGAACGGCCAGCCCATCGACCCGGCCTTGGCGCCCAGGGATTGATTCGCTTCTTCTCCCTTGTTCGCGAAGCCGGCAGGGAAGAAATTTTTACGGGCAAATACGCTACCATTGTCATGAGCTGCTTCCATTATTACAACCACCTCGCCGAGGAGTGGCTCAGGGGTACCTGCGAGGACCTGGGAATGGCATTTATTGAGGGATTCTCGGTGGACAACAAGGACATGCTGAAGCCTGAATTCAGAGCCAGCATGCGATTCTTCATGAGTGAGTTCCATCGCGCCTGTGCAACCAAGGCCCCGGTGGCCCGCAAGACCAAGCCGCTTGAGAATACCCCTTCGCCAAAATTTTTGCCGGCTGCGACTGAAGCCGCGACCCCGGCAGCCGCGGCGCAGACCAAGGTCTCAACCAAGAATACCGACCTCAGAACGATGTTGCTCACCGACGAGCGCGACGGGGAGGGCAACCTCTCCCGCATGATCGAAGCCTTCGTCAAAGCCTACCCGAACACCGTGGAAATTGTCGACATCAACGACTTCCCTTACGAGGGAGCCTGCCAGGGCTGCCTTCGCTGTGAGCTTGTGGGCGACTGCGACCGCGAGGACGGTTTTCAGAAATTCTACCAGGATCTTGTCAATTCCTGCGACGTTCTCGTCCATGCCATGAACACCGAAGGCTTCTACCTCAAGCCGGTTTGGGAACTATTCCTCGACCGGACCTTCTCCAACGGCCACAGGACGAGCATGATGGGCAAGCATAGCTTGCTACATGGTCGCAGGCCCCCTGCGCCAGCTGCCCGGAGTCCGTCAATTCCTGGAAGGCAAAGATCGGGTGGGAGGGGAAAACTCCATGGGCATCATCAGCGACGAGGAAGAGGATTCGGCTCGCCTCGAAGCCCTGATCGCCGACCTGGCCGGCCGCCTGGACCGGGCGGCGCGCGCCAAGTATCAGAAAGGCGTGAACTTCCTGGGCGTCGGCGGCATAAAATATTCCGCGAAATCGTCGATTCCGGGAAGCTCTGAACAAAAGCGCTTCTCTTCCCAAGCATGCATCGTCGCTCCCATACCTGTTGTGAGGGGCTCTCGCTGATTCGCCGCTGATCAGCCGTCTTCGCCACTTTTCCCTGGGTTTTGCGACTATTTATTTTTTCTCTCAATCGTGATATTGTATGACCAGCTGAGCATCCGCTGAACTTGCCTGAAGTTTGGCGATTCTCTGTGAATTTTATTTTGAAAAGTAAGGGCCGAACAGATATGGTACATCGCTTGCCGTATGACGAAGTTTCGCGCTCTCCTGGAACTCAGGGATTTCGAAATCCCCACCCTAATCCAATCCAGAACAATAAAAAGACAAGAAAAAACAGTGCCGAATCCGAGGAACATGACCCACTAACCCTGTATCTCTATCAGATATCCAAAGTAGAACTTCTCAATGCGGCCGAAGAGCAGTCTCTGGGTAAAGAGATAAGCGAGCTCAGCTCCAGGCTGGAAACATTGAGAGGCCAGGCGGAGGCCGAGGGCGATATCCTCGAAGCACTGCCCGGGTATCAGGAAACGGAGCGCTGCCTGACCAATGCCAAGCAGAAAATGGTAAAGGCTAACCTCAGGCTGGTTGTTTCCATCGCCAAGGGTTATCAACACAGGGGCTTGGGACTTTTAGACCTCATCGACGAGGGAAATATCGGGCTTCTGGAAGCGGTAGGACGCTTTGATTACAGACGGGGCTATCGTTTTTCAACCTACGCCACCTGGTGGATCAGGCAGGCAATCATAAAAAGCCTGGCTGACCAGGGCAGGGTGATACGAATCCCCGTTCACATGCTCAATATCATACGAAAGTGTTACTATACCTCCAAACAGTTAACCCAAGAACTCAGCCGCGATCCGGAACTGGACGAGCTTGCGGCTAGGCTTAATATGAGTCGGCAGAAACTTATCAAGGTCATGGAGTTTTCCCAAAAGACGGCCAGCCTCGATTCGTCCATCGATGACAACAATTCGACCCCTCTTTCCGAGCTGATACGGGATGATACTATTATCGACCCTTATGCTGAAGTGTTTAAAAATACCCTCAAAGAGGTACTCGACTGCGTTCTTATGGGCTTAAGCACCCGGGAAACCACCATCTTAAAGCTGCGTTACGGTCTTTCCGGCGAATCCACCCATACCCTTGAAGAGACGGGCAAGGTGCTGGGCATCACCAGAGAGCGGGTAAGGCAGATCCAGGAACGGGCTTTGGAAAAGCTTAGGGAACGACAAGAATTGTCTGACTGTGGTGGCTGACTATCGCCAATTCTGTCATGTCATCCGCCCTGTCATGCGTTTATGCAGGATTGTGGAAGTCCTCTGATTTTCCCGCCAACCACGCTTACAACAAGGTTCGAGGAACTGAATAAAAAAAGCGAGCAAAAAAGCCAGATGGCTTTTTTTGCTCGCCTAAGATGCCTGACTTTTTCTAGAACATCGCCTGAATAGCGCCCATTCCCTTTGTAGTGGCCACATCCTTGGCCGATTCCCCTGCATTGTTGCGAACAGACTTGTCAGCGCCCATGCTCAGAAGAATCTTGACCGCATCAGCCTTGCCTGCCCGCACCGCATAATGAAGGAAACCTTCGCCCATCGCGTCCCTGACCTCAAGTCCTGCGGCGGTGACAAAGCTCCGCAGCGAAGGCTCCGAGTTTTCAACCAGCACAAGGGCGATCGGGCTCAATCCCTGATAATTGGGAGCGAAGGGATCGGCGCCGGAGGAGAGGAGAAGAGCGGCAGTCTCGGTATCCTTTTGCTGTATAGCTGCATGGAGGGGAGTATCTGCGTAGCGGTCCCTGCTTGAAGCATCAGCGCCTGCGGAGAGTGCGAGCTTCAGGGCGTCCATGGATGCCCGAGCCTGCACCAGGTGCCGCAGTGGAGTCTTGCCTTCAGAATCAGCCTTGTCCTTGGTGGAATTGCCGAGGATTTCACGCATAACCCCCAGGCCCTTTTTAAGCGAGGAGAGGAGAACAGAGTCGCCGGCGGCGTTTTTAGCCAATATGTCGGCTCCAGCCTGCACCAGGCTGCGGATAAGATCCAGCTGTCCGGAGTCCACAGCCTGATAGAGCGGCGTCGAGCCGGCGTAATCCCGGGCGTCGATAAATGCGCCGGACTTTATCAAGTACTGGGCGATCGGTGTCTGAGCTTCTCTGGCAGCGGCGGCCAGGGGGGTAAAGCCGCGATTGTCCCGCACTTCAAGCGATGCTCCCCGATCGACAAGGTATGAAGCGAATTCTGCGTTTTGCTTGCGCACCGCCTGATGCAGGGCGGCTTCTCCGGTGTAGTTTCTTGCGTTCAGGTCGACGCCGGAGAGCACAAGAACCTGAAGACAGGTCTTGGCCCCCGAGAGTACGGCGGTGTTGAGCGGAGCGTCGCCATTGCCGTCCCGGGCCGAGAGAACCGCACCGTTGGCGATCAGGTATCTGGTCGCCTCGGCCGCATCGGTCTTGACAGCCGCGTGGAGCAGGGTTTCCTTGGCGGCGTTTACCGCCTCAAGATCGGCGCCCTTTCCGCGCAGATAATCCAATCCATCAGCCAGGTCTTTACGTGCGGCGAGGTGGCCGACCGTGTCGCCGTTGGAATCCCGGGCGGTGATTACGCTGGGGATAAAGAACCAGTCATAGGGTCCGTCCTTGGCCGCCAGGGCTAAAAATACAGGGGTCTCGTTGGCCGAGTTGGAGGGGAAAATGTCGGCCTTTGCCTTGAGCAGAAGCAGTCCTTGCTCGGCGAGATTCAAGCGTACCGCCACGTGGAGATCGTTATCGCCCGAATTATTCCTCGTATTGGGGTCTCCGCCCTTGGCAAGGATGAGCGAGAAGACTTCCGGCGAACCATACATGCCCACAGCAGTGGCTATAACGCAGTTGCCCACATTATCTCTGTTGTTGACGTTGGATTCCAGAACAATCTTGTCCACAGCCTCGGGACCGCGACTTACCGCGATCGAGAGAGGGCTCTGGCCCGCCAGGTTGCGAAGGAACACATCAGAGCCTGCGGTGATCAATGCGTCAGCGTACTGATAGTTGCCTGCTTTAACGCAGATCATGAGCGGTGTATCGCCTTCGAGGTTGGCTGAGTTGACAGGGGTTCCCGCCTTGATGAGTTCTTCGACGATAAGGGGCTCGTAGGCCAGCTTGACCGCCTTATGAAGCGCCGTATTGCCTTCCTGGTCCTTGAGGGAAGGGTCGGCCTTGTAGCGTAAAAGAAGTCTTGCCATGGAAAGCCGTACCGTAGGAGGCGCGGCCAGATGCAGAGAGGTGTTGCTCTTTGCATCCCTGATGTCAGGATCGGCGCCGTTCTTCAGCAAAAGCTCGGCCCCTTCCAGCCAGCCTGTTCTCACCGTGGTATGGAGGGGAGCGTCGCCGTTGACGTTCTTTATGTTGGGGGTCAGACCCCGGGAAAGAAGAAAATCCGCAAAACCCAACTGGAAGCGGGAAATGGATTCATGAAGCGGTGTATTGCCGTTGCTGAATCGAACTGTGTTGAAGTCCGTGGATCGTACCGTTGTGGCGAACCAGGCGAATTCCGGGAATGAGGGGCTGGCGCCGCGCAGGATGAGTTTTTCCGCTATCATCGCCGCCTCTTTTCTGTCCGGGTAGAGGAGGGCTAGGTCGAGCGCCGTTCGATCGGCCTTGTCCTTGGCCTGAACCGAGGCTCCCAGATCCAGGAGCACTCCGACTTCGTTCACCATCAGCTTGTCCGATGCCGTATGGAGGACTGTCCTGCCGTCCTGGCCGGCGGCATTGATGTTCCTTGTATTGAAGACCGCCCGGATCATCTCCGGTCCGGCCAGCAGTGCGGCTTCGGCGGGAGTTGATCCTGAGGCGTCGGCCACAAAGGGATCGGCGGATCGGTCTACCAGCATCGATGCCATTGTCGGAAGTCGCCTGTCCACGGCGTAGCGCAGGGGGCTTTTGCCCGCAGGATCGGTCACATCGGGCTTGGCGCCCAATACTATAAGAATCTCCGCGACCTGCGGGTCGCCGCGCTGAACCGCGTAGTGCAGGGGATAGAGCCCCTGGGCGTCCCTCTGGTTAAGCTGCTCCTGATTCGCGTAGAACTTCTTGATGGCGTTGATATCTCCGGCGATGACCAGGTCGGTGAGGCTCGTCTCCTTGGCCGGGGGAGCGCTCGCGCAGCCTGTGGCCAGTAACAACGCCGCCAGCACAGCGTATAAACTCAGGCGTCGAAGCCTTTCGGTAACTCTCATTCGTGCAGCTCTCCTTGGGTACGGCATATAGACAGGGAATTGTCCTTACATATATCGGCAGAATAAGGCCAACGGAAAATCCCTTTGCTAATCTATATCACATTTTTTCCGAGGCACCTAACATTCTGAGGATGCCGCTTGGGAATCAAGGCTTGCCAAGACCGGGCCTGAACCCTATTCTGTGCCCAGCACTGCACACTGGAGGTACCCTACGATGCATTTCGGTTCTTTTATGCCCCTGCGCTCGGTATGGGACAAGGGACTGGAGACTCTTTCAAATGAGTTCCCCGGGCACCGCTTCTCTCTGGGCTTGAAGCCCGATTCGCCCGAAGTTGCCGACTTGGATCTTATGCTCGCCGGTAACCTGCCCAAGGATTCCTATCTCGCCAGTGTAAAGCTCAAGGGAATTTTCCAGTCCTTTACCGGAATCAATCACCTGCCCCTGGCGGAGCTGCGGGAACGGGGAGTGCAGGTTTTTAATGTGCACGCCAATGCCTTCGACGTGGCGGAAAAAGCCTTGGCGCTCTGCCTGGCGTATTATGGGCGCATCGTGGAATATCACAACGATCTGAGCAAGGAGCTCTGGCACGGCTTCTGGGTAAAGGCCGGAGCGGAGGATCACTGGAACAGCATATACGGCAAGACCTGCGCTATTCTGGGTACCGGAGCGGTTGGCCAGGCTTTGGCCAAGCTGCTCAAGGCTTTTTCCTGCGAGGTTGTCGGCTGGAGGAGAAAGAGCGGACTCGCCGTTCCCGAAGGCTTCGACAGAGTGGATGCGGACCTGAAAACCGTCTTGGATGAGGCCGAAATAGTCTTTGTTGCCCTTCCGGCCACCAGCCTTACCCAGGGGCTCTTGAGCAAGGAGCTTCTGGCGGGCATGAAGGGCAAGTTCCTGGTTAACGTTGGCCGGGGTTCGATAGTCGACGAGGAAGGCCTATACCTTGCCTTGAAAGAGGGGATACTTCTCGGAGCGGGCATCGACGCCTGGTATACCTATCCCCAGAGCGGCAGAGTTGGGGCTCCTTCCCGCTATCCAATCCATCAGCTGCCGAATGTAATCCTCTCGCCCCATGTCGGAGGATCCACCCACCAGGCCACCGCCAGGGCTGTGGACCAAACCCTGGCCAATATCAGGGAGTACCTCTTGACCGGGAGCTGCAGTTCCAAAGCCGATCTGGAGGCGATGTATTAAAACAGCTCCTCGGGGGCTTCGATGAGCATGTGGGGAAAGTCGGCGTAGAGGCCCAGAAGCTGATAGAGCCTGTCGAAGGGGATTTTTTCCCTGTCGAAAATAACGTAAGGCAGAAGCTCGTAGAGCCTGTCGGCGTTATAGCCGCCTTTTCCCGAAATCACGATCATCGTCTCCAGATCCTGCGCTTCCTCGATAGCCCTGTAGGCCAGGGAAAAATTTTTCGTGGCGAAGAACATCCGCACCTGATAGCCCTCCTGGGGATCGGGCGAGAAGTAGTGGGAGAGCTCATAATAATGATCGGGAAAGATAAAGGCGTCCTGGATCCGTTCCACCAGGCGCTCCGAAGGAATCCGCGTTTCGCTGCACAGCACAATTTGGTATAGACTGTAGGGATTGTCCCTTCTAAAATCCCTGGCTGCCCTGACAAGTCTTGATAGACTCTCCGGATCGTCGGCGTCGGCTAAAAGCGTTACCGAAGAAGCGAGTTTTCCGGGGTTGAGCCTCATCCAGTCTATGTTTTCCATTTTCCTCGTATCGATAAATGATCTAAAACCGCCCCTGTCCGGGCCGAAATGCGGAGCCGGCGGTGAAGCCCATTCTACGTCGAAGCTTTCCTCGAAGGAGGAAATGGCATCCACCATGTCGTCCCCCGATATCCAGTCGTTGCTGGTAACCCAGTATGGAGGCAGCTCCATCCTGGACATTCGCCACTCGTCGGCCCTTTCCCTGGCATCCGTGCCGGGAAGGAAAGAGAGAGGGTACAGTTCGGCCTCCTGCCCAAGTCCCTGCATCCCCAGAAAGTCAAATGTTTCTATCACCTGCTCGTACCCGTCAAAGGGAAGACCAAGGATCAGTCCGGTCTTGACCACAATCCGCTGCTTTTGAAGTATTTCAGCTCCCCGGGCAAAGCCGTCCCGGTCCATTTTCCTGTTGACAGCTTCCAGTGCCTTGGGGTTTGTGCTCTGCAGTCCAGCCTCGATCGAGACTATGCCCGCAGCCTTCAACAATGAACCGAAGCCTTCGTCCACCATGTCCAGCCGCAGTTCGGCGTGGATTGGTATGGCTGCGGTATTGGCCTGGGCGATTTCCTTAAGCACCTCCGCCGCCCTGTCTCCATATAGAAACGAGGGATCCATGAGATAAATTTCCGAAACCCCG
>JAVEYV010000069.1:0-9122 GCA_034003305.1 Spirochaetia bacterium
ATGTTATAAAAACAGGCAGAAGAAAACTTATCGATCTGCCCTCGGGGCTTGTGCTGCAGGGTTCTGTCGTGGATTTTATCCCTGCACAGGTCTGTGTCGACCCTCTTCTTTATCACGATGTTCCCTTAGGCGTGATCATACAGGCCAGTACTAAGCCAATTCCGGAATCCTCTCTTCATTTTCTGGACCTAGTGAACGCGAGTCTTGCAGTGGCATTTCGCAACGCCCTGACCTACGATCAACTTCAGAGGCTTGCGGCCAACGATTCGCTTACCGGGATGTTCAACCGCCGGTTTGGCATGGCAAGGCTGCAGGAAGAGTTCGGCAGGTCTGTTCGCTTAGGCTCCCCTGTGGGCATTTGTCTTTTTGACTTGGATCATTTTAAGCAGGTGAACGATACCTATGGCCATCCTCTGGGCGACAAGGTCCTCGTCCATGTTTCCAAGCTAATCCGCAGCGCCCTGCGAGAAGGAGATGTAGCCCTTCGCTACGGAGGGGAGGAGTTCCTGATTGTACTTCCCGGAGCCTCCCTCACCGATTCCTTTGAAATTAGCGACAGGATCCGAAGACTTGTAGAATCCACCCAGTTCCAGCATGGATCCCAGACCCTTACGCTTACAATTTCCGGCGGAACCGCCTCCTGGCCGGATTTCGACGCATCTTCCTCCGATGCCTTGGTAAAAAAGGCAGACGAAGCTCTCTATCGCGCAAAAGAAGGGGGCAGAAATCGCATAATTGCTGTATAATGAAGACATGGGGTTAGCCGCACGGGGTTTCCCCAAACAATACCAAGGAGAGGCGCCATGATCGATACGAACGCACTCCAAAAATATTCGCTTTTCGGCGGAGTGCTTCAGGACCAGATCGAGCGGATAAAACCGCTTTTCGGTTATGCCCGGTATGATGCGGGGGATATGCCCATGAGGGAGGGCGACCCTAACGATAAAATTTTCTTCATCGTGGGCGGAAGGGTTATGGTTTCAAAACAGGGCATTTCCATCGCCGAACTGGGGGAAGGCGAGACCTTCGGCGAGATGGAGCTTATAGACATAATGCCCAGCATCGCCACAATTACGGCTCTGGAGCCTCTTGAGGTTGTAACTATCTCCAACCGCGCTCTTTACGAAATTTCCAAAGTAGACTGCAAGACCTTCGCCATGCTGGTCATGAACCTGGCGCGGGACCTTTCGCGGCGCTTGAGAAGGATGGATGAGCTGGCCTGCCGCTAAAGGAAGGATGTTTGCTGTTTAAGCAACGAAAGGATTATTCATGGATGAGCAGGAGAAAGATGAGCCGCAGTATCAAGGCCCGGTTCTTTACTATTCCGACGAGGTTATCGACCATTTCAGCAATCCCCGCAATGTTGGCGAGTTAGCCCCGGACGAGACAGATGGTTACGCCTGTATAGGCGATCCAGCCTGTGGAGATGAGATGAAGCTTTGGTTTTCGCTTAAAGATGGGCGAATAGTTAAAATCGCATTCAAATCATACGGCTGTCCCGGAGCCATAGCGACCAGCAGCATGCTGACAGTCCTGGCCTCAGGAAAGACAATAGACGAAGCTATGTCAATTACGGACGATGATGTGGTGAACGCCTTGCGCGGAATCCCTGAGAACAAGAAACACTGCTCCCTTCTAGGGGTTCAAGCCCTTCATGCCGCTATCGCCCAGTACAGGACTAAGAGCAGCCGATAAGCTTCAGGCGCCCTGAACAACCTTAAGGATATCGGTGCCGGCATCGACATGGGCGACCTTGATGCCTGCGGCGTTGAGAGCCGCTAAAGCCTTTGGCCCCACCTCGGGCGCCAGAACCTTTGCCACAGCTTGCTCCGCGAGAAAACTTGCCGCCCCGGTTCCTGCTCCGTGCTCGGCGCCTATGCCCTGATTGGGTAGCAGCTTTAGTTCGGCGGTATCGGTGTCATATATGGCGAAACTGTTTGCCCGCCCGAAAATACTGCTTACTGTTTTTCCATCATTGGTCGGAATGCCGTATTTCATTTTCGCTCCTTTTAAACACGCTCTTTATAGCTTTTAATCAACAACCTCGCAGCTAGCCGCAGGGTATGAAACTCGCTTGCGAATCAACTGCCTGCATCGCGATATTCCCTTTCACTGCGCGTATCGCATCCTTGGCTTTTTTTCCTGCTTCGCTATCTACATCGATCCATGTCAGGCCCCGCTCTTCCACCGATCGAAGCGAAGAATCGAAGGGAATTTCCCCTATGATCGGCAGTGAGGCCAGCGAGATCGCAGTACGGACCCTTGTATCGATTTCTTCATTCAATCCTGTTTTATTGAGGATGGCGATTATTCTTTTATTCATGCCTGCGACAAGCTCGGATAACCGAAGGCTGTCTCTCAGGCCTGAAATACTGGAATCCACTACCAGCAGTACAATATCCGCGCCGGAAAGGGAGGCGATGACCGGACAGCCGATTCCCGGGGGAGCATCCACAATGATTACGGAATTATTTGTATTAATGGAGTCTGCGCGTCTGCGAACCTGATTCACCAGTTTTCCGCTGGTATCTTCCCCGGGCACAAGTTTGGCATGAATCAGAACCATGCCGAACGGGGAGTCGGAGGCTAAAAGAGTGCCCGCTTCTTTGGTAAAACTCTCTATGGCATTGACAGGGCAGTGGTCGGTACAGGCTCCGCAGCGTTCGCAGAGTTCCTCTACAATAAGGAATTTACGGCTGGCTTCGTCTTCACGTATTGCCTTGAACCGACAGGCTGTAATGCAACGACCGCACCCTATGCATAGACTGGGCTTTATTTTGTATCCTGATCCGGCGAAATAGGGACTGGATTCGCGAAGCTCGGCATGAAGCGCAATGGAGCTGTTCGCGGCGTCTACGTCGCAATCGGCGACGATGCAGGCGCTACCCATGGAGGCTGCAAGAGCCGCGGCGATAGAAGTCTTGCCCGCCCCGCCTTTTCCGCTGGCAACGGTGATTGTCATTCGGCAACCCCCGCGCCGCTGTCAACTATATGGATTATCTTCTTCAGCATTGATGTAATATGATCCATAAAAGTATGGTCATCCATCCAGAGTTTGCCTGAGGCGCCGCTGGAGGCTCTCTGACGATTAAACTCGATTTTTCCGATAACCGGTATGGATTTCTCTTCGCACAGCGATTCTATATCTGCATCGCCAAAACCGTACTTGTTGATCACCACTCCGGCCTTGAGGCCCTGTCCCTGTACCAGGCCGATTGCCGCGTTTAGATCATGAAGCGAGAATGCGGTTGGCTCGGCCACGAGCACGACATAATCGGCCCCTTCCACGGCGTGAGTCGCCGGGCAGGATACGCCGGGAGGGCAATCACGGACTTCGACTTCATTTTTCAAAAAGGAAGCTCTTGCCTTGGTGGCCTCAATAACCGTAGTGGACCTGATATCGCCCACATTCATGCGGCCTTCCAGGATATCGAGATCGCCGGATTTCATGAGTTTCGTCTGGCCTACGACAATCTCCCTTTCTTCCAAGGCTTTTTCACGGCAGACAGAAACGCAGCGGCCGCATCCTTTGCAAATTTTCTGATCGATGGTCACAACGCCGCCCACTACGACGATGGCGCCGAAATGGCAGGCCTTCGCGCAGGCGCCGCAGCCGGAGCAGCGCTCTGATACCAAGAAGGGAACCTGGAGACAGACGGGACAATCTTTGCTCACCGGAACTGCTCCGGGGAAATAGACGAGTGAATCGGGAGCTTCTACATCGAGGTCGACAAGAATTGTCCGCGTATCGGCTGCGCTGGCGAGGGCGAGATGGGCGGCCAAGGTTGTTTTGCCCGTGCCGCCCTTTCCGCTCGCGACGGCTATTACAGCGCCTCGAGGCGCTCTCACTTTACTTTGTCCGCACCTGGATCGCCTGCCTGAGCGTTTTGGGCATTAAGCATAGACTCGGTCCTTTCAAGCTCGGCCTTGAGAAAAGCCGCGCGCTGCTCCAGTGTCGACTTGAGTCCTTCCTCGCGCGCTTCTAAGTCATCCGCGCCGTATCCGGCGGGAAACCAGCCCATGCGCGGGCCTAAGCCACCGCCCACACCGCGACCGAAACCGCCGCCTGCACCGCGGCCAAAGCCGCCGCCCATACCACGGCCCATGCCCAATCCGCCGCCCGAGCCCATCCCGGAGCCATTTCCTCTGCGCATTCCGCGGCCATAAGCCTGGGCTCCGCAGCAGGGGCCCAAGCCTCTGCCGGTCATCGGTCCTGCCCCTATAGGGCCTGTTCCATTAAAATTAGGCATATTCTGCCTCCTTGTTATAAATCGTAACTTTGCGCCAACGGCGTTGATAAATAACTGGCAAATGCCAATTATATCTCAAGTTCAATATAGGCATAGGCTCGAAATCTGTCAAGCGGAAATTGCCGTTGATTGGCGAAATATGTTGATATATAAGGTAATTACGATAATCAATAACAGTAAATATTGACAGGACAGATACTATCATGGATCATAAATGCATGATAATTACGAGCCTCATGGACGATTATTGCCCGCGGTCGGGCTTTTGCGGTGAACATGGACTTTCCTTCTTTTTAGAAGTGAATGGATCCAGAATTCTATTCGACACCGCCCAAACGGCACGATTCTTGGAAAATGCGGAGCGGTTGAACATCGACCTTGCTTCGATCGATATGATCGTACTAAGCCACGGTCATTACGACCATGGCGGCGGTCTTCCGCATTTGCTCAAAAAACTGGGGGACAAACCTTTGCTTTTTTATGCCGGCACTGGGTTCGATAGAACGAAGGAAGCAGTCTCCGGGGATCTTCGCAGGCAGATTGGGATTCGCTCCTTTCTGCCCCCCTCGTTAAAAGAAAAGACGGTAATAGTGGATACTCAACTAAAGATCAGCGAAGGCGTTTACCTGCTTCCGCGGGCTGACATCAGCGATGGAAAAGAACCTAATCAAGGCTTCAGGCTGAGATCCAGGGATGTGGATGAGGTGGATACCTTTGAGGAGGAGCTTTCGCTCGTGGTGGTGGAGGATGACGGTATGAGCCTCATCACAGGATGCGCTCACCGCGGCATCGCTAATATTCTGCAGTCCGCCCGAAAAGCCTTTCCAGGAAACCGGTTCAAGGCACTTATCGGGGGATTCCATCTTGTCAACGAAACCGCTGAAGCACTGTCTGGCGTCTGCGCCCGGATAGGCGAATTCGAGCCCCAAAGCATTTATTGCTGTCACTGCACTGGGCTGCGAGGCTATGCTGCCTTGGCAACTGCCATGCCAGGAATTGTCACGTGGCTGGATTGTGGAACCAGGGTAGAGCTGTAAGGTAGGCAAAGTTATGCCGGGGACCGGTCTCGAACCGGCACGCCGCTCGCGCAGCAAGGGATTTTAAGTCCCTGGTGTCTACCAATTCCACCACCCCGGCGACACTGAAGCTATGATACCTGGGGCTCTTGGCCGAGGTCAAGGAAGCGAGCCAATTTTAAAAGCCTCAAGCCTTAATAATTCTATTGCTCCTGAAGGCTGAATAACTGTGTCAGGAACACCGCAACCCCGTCTTCATCCACCGAAGGGGCAACCGCCGCCGCCTTGGCTTTGAGTTCATCAGACGCGTTGCCCATGGCCACTCCCATGCCGGCTTCGAGAAGCATTTCCTCATCGTTTTCCGCATCGCCAAAGGCAATTACCTCGGACAGGCTGCCTCCGAGATGCTCTATGCAGCGTTTTAAGCCTGTTGCTTTGCTTACGCCCGCTATGACGATTTCCAGCATAAAGGGAGCCGAGTAAACGATCTGTATCGAAGAGCCGAAACGTTCGATAAGCTTCATCCGTATCGGCTCAAGCTTTTCATGATCATCCATGAACATGAACTTGGTGAACTCAAGGGTCCCGTAGCTATCGAAGTCGAGCCTGGAGCCTTCCTTGCCGGCCCTTTTTACATAGTAGTCAGTGTAGGCGTTCCGACGTTCGTAGCACCATGTGTCGCCCAGGTAGGCATGGTAATGGGAATCGAAGCCCCGGGCGAGAAGGTACATTTCCCTGGAAAGATTTTTATCCATGTGAAAATGAGCGATGCTCTTGCCTGAACCCTGGTAGATATCCGCCCCGTTGGAGCAGACAAAGCCGTCTACGCCTTCGAGAGCGCTTACCTGGCCTCTGGCTGAAGATAGGACTCTGCCGGTGGAGATGATAATTTTTTTGCCGATTTTTCTGCAGGCTTTGAGGGTATCGCGCACAACCGGTGAGAGGACATAGTCGGCATTCAGTATGGTACCGTCCAGGTCCAAGGCAATATAGCCGTACTCTTTTTGATTCATCGAGCTTCCTTTTTCTTTTGTGCCGGCATAGTACTCCAAAAACCCTGTTCTTGTCATTGCCGGGGCTCTCCTTTACATGAATCCAGCGGTCGTACACAATGCTTCAGATATGACCGATGGATTCATTCTCTCCGGCGCCGAGATACTTCTTTCCGATAAAATTCTTTTGAAGGGCAGCCTGATCGCAGAAGCTGGAATCATCCAGTGGATAGGCGAGGGCGGAATACCCCAGAATTGGCGCGCCAGAGCGCAGAAAGAAAATTTTCCCGTTCTCGAATGCGGCGGAGCGTGGATAAGTCCAGTCCTGACCGAATTGCATATCCACGGAGCCTTCGGTCACGGCTTTGAAACGGCTATGGACGGCGGGGTTTTGCGGGATTTGGCGGCGAAACTGGAAAAAAAAGGAGTGGGACGCTTTTTGCCCACGATTCTGTGGGACGAAGCCGCGGTGAAAGGCCTTGTGGCAGCCATCGATGACTCTGGACTCTACGGATCGGTGATTCCCGGCATTTATGTGGAAGGACCCTTTATCAATCCCCGGCGAAGGGGCGGGATAGGTCTGGAACAGATTCGTCTGCCTGAGGTATCGACTCTGGAAAAGCTGCTCGAGACCTGCGAGGGCAAGCTTAGGATCATGACCCTGGCGCCTGAACTGCCGGGCATTGAGAGTCTTTACCCTCTTTTGCGCAAGGCGGGGGTAATGATCGCTCTGGGTCATTCCGATGCTAAAGTATCGGTGCAGCTACCGCCACGGCCTCTCTCGATTACGCACCTGTTCAACGCGATGAGCCCCTTCGATCACAAGGAGGGAGGGTTGGTAAATATTGCCTTCGAAGGCGCTGCCGACTGGATTGAGCTCAATGCCGACGGGGTTCATGTTAACCCTCAGGCTATGCGCAGCGCCTTGCGCTGCATCGATCCTGACTCGCTGATACTGACCAGTGACGCCGTGGCGCCCGCAGGCTTGGAATTCGGGAACTACAGCTATTTCGGAAAGGCAGTGCGCTCCGATATCTCGGGAGTCCGTTACGCGAAAGACGGAACCCTGGTAGGATCCAGCTTACTGGGCATCGACATTGTTCGTTCTTTTCAGGCAGCGACCGGCTGCGGGCTTCCGCAGGCCTTTTCCGCTATGAGCGCCAATCCCGAGGCTCTGCTCGGCCGCTCGGGGGCGGCAGGCGGCGGTCGGCTTGAACCGGGGGCGAAGGCTGATTTATGCCTTTGGAACAAGGATTTTAGCGCATGCAAGAGAATCGGCGCATGCATTCCCCGGGACCTGTGCCCCGGCGATGCGGGCTCGATACTCGAAAGGATATAGATCGATGATACACAGGAAGGCTTCTGCCTGCATACACAAGGAAAATCTCGAGAACAATCTGCGACAGCTAAGAAAGATAGCCGGCAGCTCTAAAGTCTGCGCTGTGATCAAGGCCGATGCTTACGGACACGGGGCGGTTATGATATCGCGCGTTCTGGCGGACGCAGGGGTGGATTTTCTGGCCGTCGCCTATCTCGAAGAGGCTTTGGAGCTGAGGGAAGCCGGAATACAGACTCCACTGCTCGTGCTGGGCACGACGGATCCGGGCAATTCGGATATCATCGTGTCCAATCGCATAAGTCAGACCGTATTTACCCAGGACCTGGCCAAGGCCCTGTCCGAATCGGCGCTCCGCCTGGGCAAGCCGGCTCTTGTGCACATAAAGATCGATACCGGCATGCATCGTCAGGGAATTGAGCCGGGACAGGCTGGATTCTTCGCTCGCTTCGTATCCCAGCTCGGGGGTTTGACAATCGAGGGCTGTTACTCTCATTTTACCGAAGCAGACAATCCGGAGTCGGATTTTTCAGCCCGCCAGATTGAACGTTTCAACGGGGCATTGGACTTGATACGGGCTCAAGGCATCGATCCGGGGATTAGGCACATGGCCAACAGCGCCGCGCTGCTACAGATTCCCGAATCGCGGATGGATATGGTGAGGCCGGGAGTCCTCCTCTACGGTCTTTCGCCCGAGGCGGATCATCGACTGCCCGAGGGTTTTAAGCCGGTCATGGAGTTTCGCGCCGCTGTAATGAGTCTTCGGGACATCGGCGAGGGCGAGGGTGTGAGCTACGGCAGGGTTTTTATAGCCCAAAGGCCTACCCGCATCGCCCTGCTGCAGGTGGGCTACGCAGACGGCTATTCCCGTCACCTGTCCAACAGGGCTGCGGTGGTAATCCGCGGCCGCAAGGCACCGGTGGCTGGCAAGGTCTGCATGGACCAGATCATGGTGGATGTAACCGACATCCCTGATGTGCGGGTCGGCGATGAGGCTAGTCTCTTCGGCCTGCCCGAGCTGCCCGCCGGAGAACTGGCGGAGATTATGGGGACCATCGATTACGAGGTCAGCTGCGGAATATCCAAGCGGGTACCGCGAATTCTTATCGAGAGGGGCTGATGAGCGTTCAGTTCAGAAAATACCAGGCTTTGGGAAACGATTATATCGTAATCGATCCCAGGGAATTTCCTTTAATCCCCGAAGCTGAAGCCGTCAGGGCGATCTGCGACCGCAACTTTGGCGCAGGATCGGACGGCATTTTATTGGGGCCTTTGAGCAACTCAGGCGATTTAAGAGGGCTGCCTTCGGGGAGTTTCGTAGATGGCTTCAGTCCATGGCTGCGAATATTCAATCCCGACGGTTCCGAGGCGGAAAAAAGCGGCAATGGCTTGAGAATTTTCTGCCTTTACCTTGCCGAACAGGGCTATGTAGACAGAGAGCCCTTTTTCGTCCAGACAGAGGGGGGAAGGGTTTCGGCCCAGGTGGAAAGGTTCGATCCGCCCAGCATCAGGGTAGATATGGGAAGGC
>JAVEYV010000070.1:0-9108 GCA_034003305.1 Spirochaetia bacterium
ACGGCCTCAGGCAAGGCGGAAAGCCCCATCCTGCGCACCGCGTATTCTATTGCGTTGACAAGACCAAGCTTGGAATCGGTCAACGTTCCATCGAGATCAAACATCAAATTTATATAAGTATCGCACAACTTCAAAAAATTGCTCCTCCGCTTTTTTTATAATCAAGCCACTTTCACAAGTTTGTGAACGTTTTAAGATACCTCATTGATCAAGTAAAATTTGACTCAGGGACGTTTCGCGATAAGCTCTATCTCCACCATGGCGCCCAGAGGCAGTTCCCTCACGCCAACGGTGGAGCGAGCGGGATAGGGCTCGGAAAACTGTGCGGCGTATACTTCGTTCATGCCCTTGAAATTGCCCATATCGGTGAGAAATACATTTACCTTGACCACATCGTCCTGGGACAGTCCTGCGGCCTTCAATACGGCGAAGAGATTGGCGAAAACCTGGGCCGTCTGGATGCCAATGCCGCCTTCGGCCAGCTTGCCTGTCGCAGGGTTTACCGGTGTCTGCCCGGAAAGATAGACAAAACCGCCTGCTTCCACCGCGTGGGAATACGGTCCCACCGACACGGCATCGGGGGCTGTAAAGCTTTTCCGTTTCATCCCGTTTCCTCCTGTATCTTTTCCGCTCGCCCTTTACGTTGGCCTCGGCCGGCAGGCGCTGTCTGCACGCCTTCCCTGAGCGTTTACCAGCGCTCGCAGTGCAGGATTTCTTCCATGCTTTTTCGAGGCCTAGGCACAGGCACTTCGTCCCCATATCCCAGGGTGACGATGCCCACAACGAATTTATCCTCCGGAATGCCCAGCAGGGGCCTTAGATCCTTCTGGTCGTAATAGCCTACCCAGCAGGTGTCCAGCCCCTGATGCCGCGCCTCCAAAAGAATGTGGCTCGTCGCGATGGCCGTATCCCGGATTACCCGCTTGAGTTCGAAGCTGGGGCTTTCCTCGTCCACGTATATCGGCTGATCGCTCTGTACCCTGGCCCGAATATCAGCGATGCAGACGATGAACACCGGCGCCGAAATCATCCAACGCTGCTGCCTGCACACCGAGACAATTTCTTCCCGCTTTTTCGCGTCGGTGACGACGATGAAATGCCAGGGCTGCTTGTTGTGCCCCGAGGGAGCAATTCTCGCGCTTTCCAGAATCGCGTCCAGTTTTTCTTTTTCCACCGGCTTCGAGCTGTATTTGCGAACGCTTTTTCTCTGTTCGATTTCCTTCACGACATCCCCTCCCTTGGTTTAGCTGCCCAACGCACTATGGCAAAGCGCCGGGTTGAAGACTTTAAATCAGTGGGCTACATGAACAGAAGCAGGCTTACCGCCATGATTATCATGCCGCCGATGAGGCCGCCGATGGCAAGATGGTGCTCGCCGTACTCTTCAGCCGTGGGCAGGAGTTCATCCAGGGAAATGTAGACCATAATGCCGGCCACCCCGGCGAATACGAGACCGAATGCCGTTTCGGTGAAAACCGTCCTGAGAAGGAAATAGCCCAGGAGGGCGCCCACGGGCTCGGCGAAGCCGGAGAGGAAAGAGTAGAAAAAGGCCTTTTTGCGGCTTTTTGTGGCGTAGAAAATGGGAGCCGAAACGGCCAGGCCTTCGGGAATATTATGGATCGCGATAGCCACGGCGATGCTGATACCCAGGGTGGGATTGGAGAGGGCGCTCATGAAGGTAGCCAGCCCTTCAGGAAAGTTGTGGATGCCGATAGCCAGGGCCGAGAATACTCCCATTCGCAAGAGCTTGGCCTTGTCTTCGTCCGAACAGGCCTCGATCTTTTTGACGCTGTTCATTTCGTGGGGGTTTTCGTAGGATGGAATGAGTTTATCGATAAGAGCGATGAGGAACATTCCCGCGAAAAAAGCCACCACTGTCCAGAGATATCCGGACCTTTCTCCCAGGGTGGATGAAAGCGCCGTTCTGGCCTTTGCGAATATTTCTATCATGGAAACATAGATCATCACCCCGGCGGAGAAGCCCAGGGTAATGGTCAGGAGCTTGGGATTGAACTTTTTTGACATCAGGCCTATAAGGCTGCCCACCCCGGTGGATAAGCCGGCAAAAAGGGTCAATAAAAAGGCGAATAATATATTGTTTTCCACGAAAGTTTCCTTAGGCAGGGAGTATATAGTATCGCTCGAATGGGTACAACAGCGCCTCATGCACCGCTGCGCAAGCATTCCCCCTGCCATGTCCGAGGAAAAAAGCAAGCTCTCCTATTTATTCCCCAAGGCAGCCTTAAATTCCACATAGCTTTCGTTGAGGGTGGAATGCCGTACCTTGGTCGGATCGAATTTTAGCAGCCTGAAGCTGCTGTGAATGCAGAACCCGATGGCAAAGCCCGAGATCAGCGTACCGATTCCCACCATTCCGCCGAGGGTCCAGCCCAAGATCGTAGCCGTCAGCTCGATCAAGCTGCGGATCAACCCAATCGGCCAACGCAGCCTTCGCGTCAGGGCTACCATGAGGCTGTCCCGGGGTCCGGCGCCGAAGCCCGAACCTATATAAAAATAGGATCCGAGGGATATTACATAGAGGCCGAGGATCAGTACAGGGATGCCGGCAAGGAGGGTCTCTACTTTCGGGATAAGCCCAACGGCCAACAACAAATCGAGAAAAAAGCCTATGAGGAGCATGTTGAGCAGTGTGCCGATGCCGATCTTTTCGCCCATGAGAATAGTGATAAAAACAATCACCAGGCCCACAATAATACTCGCGGTTCCTATACTGATGCCGGTGACGGCGCTTATGCCCACATGGAAGACCTCCCAGGGACCGTAGCCGATATTGGCCTGGATAGTGAGCACAATGCCCAGGGCATAGAGAAAAAGACCGAGAATAAGCTTACAAAAGCGAAGCGATAGTTTTAACAGCGGCATTCACAATGACTCCTGATTAAAAAGAGAGTATAACTTTTTTCTTCCGCCGCGGCTATCGCTTTTCCTTGCCGCTCAGTTCGCTCACATCCAGCTTTAGCACAGCAGTCCTTTCGAGTACCGCGGCATCGTAGACACCGGGGCCGTCGAAGCCGTAATGCTCCATTATGCGATTGAGGCAGAGAATTTTTTGTTCAGGATCTTCGACCAGCTTAAGACTTCCTGAACCGATTATGCTTTTATACCGCGAGGACCAGTTGCAGGGTATTTCATGCTTGATAAGGTCCTGCCCCGTATCCATCTCGAATCCGACCTGATCGCAGGATCGCATAAGATCGATTTTCCTTCCCTGCGGAGCGCAATGAAAATAGAGCTCGAGTTTTTCTTCCCAGGCAAACCCGAAACTTAAAGGAACTATATAGGGTGCGCCTTCGGTGCACAGCGCTATTCTGCAAACATCGCAGGCTTTGATGATATCGCACAACGCTTCTTTGCCGCGTACTTCCCGTTCGCTTCTTCTCATTCGGTCCTTCCTTAAAAAATTCCTGCCTTAGTCAGGAAGCATCAAAGCGATGACCGCCTCCAGGCCTGGCGCATCGAGAATCATGGGTACCGGATAGGGCGTGCCGTGCGCTTCCTTGAGTGCCGCGGCGGCGATGCCTGGAATATCCTCCCGCTTGAGGAACTCGGCCTTTTCAGGAATCCCTAGGTCCCTGTTCAGTTGCCGCAGGGCTTCTGCGAAGGCCGCCGCCTGTTCGTCGATATCATCCTCGGCGCCGCGGTTCCGCAGGCCCGCCGCCGCGGCCAGATCGGCCAGCCGCTCAGGAACGACATCGCGGTACAGGTCGATGAAGTAGGGCAGGGTTATTGCGTTAGCCAGGCCATGGGGTATGTGGTAGCGCTCGCCGAAACGATGGGCTACGGCATGGATGTAGCCCACGAATCCCCGGGTAAAGGCCCTTCCCGCCAGGTGCGATGCCCTGAGCATGGCTTCCCGGGCTCCCAGGTCATCGCCCTGGGCGTAAGCCCTGCGCAGATTGGCGAAAACCAGTCTGGTGGCTTCCAGCGCCTGCATGTCAACGTCGGAATAATGAAGGGTGTTGGTATATGCCTCCACGGCGTGGGTAAGGGCGTCCATGCCTGTCGCGGCCGTCATGGGGGGAGGCAGGCCGACACAGAGTTCGGGATCGAGTATGGCGCTGTCCGGCGGCAGGCGGGGGTCCAAGACGGTGATCTTGCGGTGCTGTTTTTGGTCGGTGATAACAGCGGCGGCGGTGGCTTCGCTTCCGGTGCCGGCGGTGGTGGGCAGGCAGATAAAGGGGAGCCCTGCGTTCCTGCAGGGAAGCAGTCCCTTAAAGGCGCTCACCGGTTTTTTATGAGTGGCGGCCATGCGGATAATTTTTGCCGCATCGATCACCGATCCGCCGCCCAGGGCTATGACCGAGTCGCAGCCATTGTCTTTGAGCACAGCGAGCCCATGCTCGCATATTTCATAGCTTGGATCCGGCAGCACACCGTCGAATATGGCAAAGGGTATCGAACTGTCCGAAAGCACCGTCGTGAGACGGGAAACCAGCCCAACTTTGATAAGGCTGGCATCGGTGACTATGAGAGGCTTGGAAGCTTTCTGCACTTCCAGTTCCGAGGGAAGCAGCTTCAGGCTCCCCTTGCCTGTGAGGAGGGTGGGCAGCTTCTGGCGCAAGACCGTAAGGCCTCGAGCGGCCAGGTTGAACCAGAGTCGCTTAGCCGCGTATGTCTTTGCCATGGTTTGATGATATACGCCAGGCTCCGGCGGCGCAAGCTTAGACCTGAATCGAAACCCATCTTCCCCGACGGTACCGAAGCTGGATGATAAAAAATCTGAATACCTGGTCGATCACCAGGGCGCTCCAGGCTCCATAGAGCCCCATGTTGAACTGCTGGATAAAGATAGCTGAAAAAAAAGGCCGGATTCCGAGGATTCCTATGCCTAAGGTTATCGCCGGGAAGAGAGAGTCTCCAGCGCCCCTGAGCGCCCCCGCATAGACCTGAAACGAGGACTGAAAGGGCTGGATTATCGCGGCGAAAATCATTATTCCCGCGCCAAGAACCAGGATTTCAGGTTCGCTGGAAAAGAGCATGACCAGGGGTTTTCTAAAGATGAACATAAGAACGCCCATGAGGGTCGAGATGAGGGCTCCCGCCTTCTGGCAGGCTGCCGAGGCTCTCCGGGCCCTGTCGGGGCGGCTGCGGCCGAGGGATTGGCCTGTCAGACTGGTGGCGGCGATTCCGAAAGCCTGGCCGATGACGAAAGACATATTGAGTACCGACAGCACAATCTGGTGAGCCGCGAAAATCGAGGTTCCCAGGGATGTTATGGTGATGGTATAGAGGATGAGCCCCAGTCTCAGGACAAACTGTTCGACCGCCGAAGGCAGGCCGATCTTGAAAATCCGGCTGAGCATGGGAAGGTTTGGAAGAAAATTCCTGCGGGTGCAGTTGAGTTCGATAAATTCCGAGGCTGCCTTGCCAGGCTTTCGAAAGGGGTGGCCGAGGATAGCCCAGAGCGCCATGGCGCAGGCGACCATATGACCAATCACCGTGGCCAGGGCAGCTCCCTGCACCCCCATGCGGGGGAAACCGAATTTTCCGTAGATAAGAAGATAATTGAAAACGATGTTTACCAGATTCGCGGTGATGTTATATTTCATCGCCAGCTTTGTATCCCCCACGCCGCGCAGAAGGGCCGAGATGGAAATAGGCAGGGCGGTGGGGATAAAACCGATCATGAGAATCCGAAAATAGGCGCTGGCCTCGTCGAGAATATCGGGACCGGCGCCGATTATCCGCACCATCGGCCGGGCGAAGACAACGCCAAGCAAAGACAGCAAAAGGCCAAGGCTTATGGAGATCATGACGGTTTGCCCGGTAACAAGCTCGGCATCCTTTTTATTGCCCTGGCCCTTAAACCGGGCCACCAGCGCGGTAGTTCCCACGTTGAGCGCCACAAAGGTGGCGAGCATGATAAACCGGGGCTGGTTTGTAATCCCTACCGCCGATATTGCGTGGGCGCCCAGCCTTCCGACCATAATAATATCCACCATTTGGGTTAATGCGGTGAGTATCAGCTCTACCACCACCGGGCCTGCTATGGCGAATACCTGGGCATACAGGGCTGAGGTTGCCATTTCTTTTGCCAGCCCGAGGGAGTTGAGCAGTTTATGATCGAATAAGGGTCGCACGGGGCACTAATCCTGCTTTTTACAAAAATTTAGGGCTTTTCAAAAGTCAGGCTGCTTTTGAAAAATGCGCGGCTCTGTCTCTATGATAAAAGTAATTAATCTGAGGCTTTTTCAAAAGTTAACGGGCTTCTGAAATTGACTCAACCTGAGCCACTATAAAGAGAGCGTAACAATCAGTCAAGACAAACTGCCCCTCGGCGGGTGCCGCAATCGGGAAGCGAAAAGCCGCCGGAGCCCGCGCGGCCGGTTCCGCCTGCGGCGGAACCGGCCGCGCCTCGGGGCAGCTCAGCCTTGCCTTCGTATCACATCAAGGAGCTCGGGCAGGTCCATGCCGATCTGGGCCAGGTGCTCAGCCCTGGGGATTCCTTCGGCAGTCCATCCCCGTCGCTTGTACACTGCATCCACCAAGGATTCGTACTGGGATTCCCTGAATTTTCTGGTGACGGCGATTTTTTCGCCCAGACTCATGGCAGCAGGGTTAAGCCCCTGTTTTTCCTTAAGCTGAGCGTCATACCGCTCGGCCCGGGAAAGGTATTCGAGTTCAGTAACCGGGCCCACAGCCCGATAGGGCGGATAGTCATCTTCGCGTTTTCCGCGCCCCATCCTCAGATTGAAGACGCGCTGAAAGTTGTACACACGCTCGGACTGGCGAATCAGTTCCGTCTTTGAAAGGGGCTCTCCGGTTATGGCGGTATAGAGTTCGCGATAATTGTCCACATGTTCGGGCACCTTGCTCGGCTCTTCCCACTTGGCGTTGTCCGCCGGTTCGATATCGTTCCAAGGCAGCTTGCACAGCCCTTGGAGACCGAACCAGGTTCTGAACATGGGAAAATAATGCAGGGCCTCGGCCTTCTGCTCAAAGCTGGGTATGCGGTTGTTCACCATATCCATGAAAATCAGCCAGGCTTCGTCATGCTGGGGACCCTTGTTGGTGAGGTAGTAGCCGCCCTGCTGGGCAAGCGATTCCTTGGATATGTACTGACTCTGCTCCAGGCCCTTGCCGTGGAGGGCGATATCCTTCATAAGCCCCGGATCCGCTCCGTAGTGCTCGACAAAGTAGTCTGCCAGATACCTGGTTCCCCTGCCCGCCAGGACTCCAAAATCCTTGCCCGCTGCCATTCTGTGAAGGATTTCGCAGGCAGCCCGCCAGTTTCCCCATTCGAGCTTGATACCCTGACTGCGCTCCTGGTTAAGTATGCCGTATTCCCAGCACTCCATGAGAAACCCGACGATGGTGCCGAAGCTTATCGTATCGATGCCGTAGGTGTCGCAGTAAAAATTGATCTCCAGGACTTCCTCGGGCTCCCAGATGGCCAGATTGGAGCCTACTCCCGCGGCGGTTTCATATTCCGGGCCGTCCACACACACCTTCTGCCCCTTGTAGGGACCGGTTTTCAGCTCAAACTGATCCACCGCATGGGCGCATGCCAGGGTGCAGCCGTACCAGCAGCCGTCGGGCAAACCCTGGGAGAATTTCTTCTCCCAGACCCAGGAGGCCAGTTTTTCCGCCTCCGGGTCCTGGCCGAATCGGTGGTTTTTCACCGGCAGAAGATCATAGTCGTTCATAACCTCCATAAGGTGCGCGGTGCCGATCCTGCGCATCCTGCTTTGCTTGTCGTCTTCCAGAACGATCTCCCGGTGCAGCTTGAGCCCCAGGCGCTGGACGGCCGCTGGGTCCGCGGCGTGATTGTCATCCTGCCCTAGATGGGAGTAGCGGCAGACAAGGGCTTTGATCCGCTTATCCCTGAAGACTGTGCCAATGCCTCCCCTTCCCGCCTGTTTTACCCTGCAGCCGCCCCGACGCCGGTCGAAAAGGCTGAAATTCAAAAGGCCTATGCGGCTATGCTCGGCTCCCCGCCCCGCCGAAACCACCGCCACGGCGGCAAGGTCTTCGTCGTTTTCGGATGCCGAAAAGGCATGGGTGAGTTTTTCCGCCAGTATGTGGGTATCGGATTCTAGGGATTCGGGCGCTTCGAAAATCTGCACGCTTCCCTGGTCTCCGTCGATGAAAATAATAACCTCCCGCTCGGCCTTGCCGGCCAGCTCCAGGGCATCGAAGCCAGAAAACTTCAAGAAGGGGCCGAAAAAACCTCCCACGTTGGAGTCGATGGGTATGCCCGTGAGGGGCGAAAGGCTCACCACCAGGCTTTTGCCCGAACCGGAATAGTTGGTGTTTCCGCAAAGCGGCCCCATGGCGATTACGATTTCGTTCTCCGGGTCGTCCCAGACAGTCTCGGGAGTCGTGGCGTCCCAGAGCAGCTTGAGGCCGAAGCCCTTGCCGCCCACGAATTTTTCTTTCATCTGTTTGCTAACCGGGCGCTCCACAATGGAGCCGGTACAGAGATCGATCTTGAGCGTGCGCATAGCATAGCCCCTGCAGAGGGGCTTTTTTTCGTACCTGAGTTCGGCGCTCTTTGCCAGGTTCTCCGGTTGAAGCTTCATACGCTGCCCTCCTTGCTTAAAACCTCAAGGGCTCCCTTGGGGCAGGCTCGGGCGCAGGCCCCGCAGGCGACGCATTTAAAACTCACAGGGTGCCCGGGAAACCAGCGCATCGCGCCGATAGGGCAGACAGCAACACAGGCCAGGCAGCCCACGCATTTTTTCTTGTCGATAACCAGAGCCCCTGACTTGTTCCGGGATATCGCCCGTGTCGGGCATTCCCTGACGCAGGCCATGCATTCCTGATCGCAGACTACCAGATGAAATTTACCCGCGCCTAAATCCTGCACCTGAATACAGGATTTCGCAGGATTGTCTTCCTTGAAATAGAGGCTTGAACAAGCCGCGGTGCAGGTCATGCAGCCGACGCATTTTTCGTCGTGAGTGGCCAGGTATTTGATCACAGGGCAAAACCTCCCGAAATTCGGACATTCGAGATAGCGGCCCTTAAGTATAGTATGAGTATGTACTTTCCGGCAAATGGAAAAACGGCCGGGGAAGCGGAAGGAATAGTAGAAGGAGGAGATGTAGGAGGTGTAGGAGGTGTAGAAGGCGTAGGAGGCGTGGA
>JAVEYV010000071.1:0-8893 GCA_034003305.1 Spirochaetia bacterium
CCGATCTTCTTGCTCTTATCCTTCTGGCTTTTGCCCATGGCAGTAACCAGGCTTTGGGCGCAGCCCATAAGCATGCTCTGGCAGTTCAATTCTTTTATGGATTTTGCCAACCAGACCCTTCTTTGGATCTGGGCTCCCGCAGGACTAGGCTTTTTACTGCTCTCAGTCAGCAGGAAAAATTCACCCAGGGAAAGAAGACTTGCCGCATTCTTAGTCTATGCCCTGGGAGCCTGTGCGTTTCTATTTTTCATTGCCCCCGGGCTGGGTATGCCCGATATCCGATTCGTTCCCCCAGCCCTGCTCATTTGCGGCCTGGGCCTTTCATTATTCCTGGACTCGGCTGCAGAGCGCCTGAGCCGGAGTCTGCGGCCTGCCGCTGGGTTTAAAAGGACTCGGCCGGCGGGGAATCCCCTTGGATGGCTCCCCGCCCTCCTCATCCTTATCTGCCTCGGGGCTGCCGCAGCCGGCAGCATGGCCATGAGCCGTAATTCCCCCGGCTGGTTTGCATGGAATTACACCGGCTACGAGGCAAAGACAGAATGGCCGTTCATCCGTTTTATTTCGGAAAAATACCATGGCAGCCCTGACGAAGGACGCTTTCTCTGGGAAAAGCAGGATCAGCGGGATAACAGGGATTTCGGATCAGAGCGGGCATTCGAGAATCTCTACCTCTTTACCGGTCATCCGAGCTCCGAGGGAATTCACTACGGCTCAAGCATGATGGCCAGGGCGGCCACATACCTCCAAAGCTCCTATTCGCCAAACCCGGTCGACCCCGAGGCAGAACGCATATACTCAAAGGTCGATCCTGCCTCCTGGCCGCCCCGCTTTGACCTGCTCAACGCCCGGTACATCGTAACCCACTCAGCCACCATCTCCGATCTTTTCGCTTCCCACCCCTCCTTTGCCCTCGACGCCTCCATGGGCAAGTTTTCGATATTCTCGTATAAGGATTTCGCCGACAGCTACATCAGCGTTCTGCCGGAAAATGCCCTTGCCCTCGTCGACGGAGGAGAAGGCGGATTCCGGACCGATTATTATCGATTTTTCAGGGATTACGAGCTCTACGACACTCCCTTCGTGAGTACGGAATTCGCGGATCGGGACTTGGACGCCCGGCTGAGCGGAGCCGGAGGATACTGGGCTGACTACGATTCTTACCGGAACGTCGGTCTGGCCAAGAAAGCCTTGGATGAACAGGGAAAGACAAGGCTCGGCTCGGCGGCGGGTTCGGAGTACCGTCTATCGAGCAGCGACGGCGGAGCAAGAACAATGGAATCGGCTCTCGTATCGGCTGAACATGTCGACAATTTTCACATCCGATTCACCACAGCAGCTCCGACAAAGCCGCATTATATCAAGATTTCCTACGCCCCGGGCTGGAAATCCTCGGGCGGAGAGAAAATTTATCCTGTCTCTCCCGGTTTTATGCTGATCTTTCCAAAGAGCGCAAGGGTTGAGCTGAGTTACCGCCGGACCGTCTGGGAGATCCTCGGTATAGTCTTGAGTCTTGCCTCGATTCCCTTCGCGCTTATCATTGCGAAAAAGAAACCGGGCAGAACCTTCCCCTGGAAGGCCCTGCTGGTCGCGGGCTTGGGGCTTTTTTTCGGCGTCGCCTTATACTTGAGCGTGCAGACCATGATAGGCTATCCCGCCTTGGCGAGAGATCTCGCCAAGGCGAGGCGGATCAATCCAACCGATCCGCTTTGGGCTGAAGAACTCCTAGGGCTGTTGGAACCCTGGGCGACTGCAGAAAATCTCGACCGCTACGACAATAAACTCGTATTCGACGCCTACAGACTGAAAAGCCTCGCTCTGACAGCGGAAGGGAGGACGAAGGAAGCTTCGGAGCTTATCGACACCCTTAGCGCGCGCTACGCCCATACCCGCGCACTCGATTCCCTGCCCAAGCCCCGCTGAAACTCTGCCCAGACTTGCCCGGAGACCGGTCTCGTCATAGAATACGGCAATGCTCACTGCGGCACTATTGCTGCCCATACTCCTGCTGGCCGCCTGCGGAATGGCGCCGCGACAGGAGCCCGCAGAACCGACACAAAAGGAAGTTTCTATGCATAATCCGACAACAGTTGTCGTTATGGCTCACAGGGGCTTCAGGGGTATCGCGCCCGAAAACACAGCATACGCGGCCCGCAAAGGATGGGAGAGCGGGGCCGAGTACTGGGAGCTCGATGTAGCCGCCTCATCCGATGGTGAATTAATAGTGATTCACGACGATACACTCACAAGAACTACCGACGCAAAAAAACGTTTTCCGGATCGTAAACCCTGGTCGGTCTACGGCTTCAGCCTGGAAGAGCTCAAATCCCTGGATGCTGGCTCCTGGTACAAAGGGAGCGACCCTTTTAAACAAATAGCCGCCGGCATCGTCGATGCTGAAGAACTAGGGCACTTTGCCGGACTTAAGATTCCAACCCTGAGAGAAGCGCTGACATTAACCAGGGAGCTAGATTGGAAGGTTAATGTCGAGATCAAGGATGCGGCAGACCAGCCCTGCGATGCCTGGATAGTGGAAAAAACCGCTGCCCTCATCGTTGAACTGGGGCTTACGGACAGCGTAATAGTCTCTTCGTTTAACCACAACTATCTGCTCCGCATGAAGAAGGCAGAACCCCGCATCCCGGTTGCGGCCCTTGTAGACGATCCGTTGCCAGATCCAGTTGCTGTGCTTACATCGATCGACGCCATCGCGCTCAATCCCAATTATAAAAAACTGAATCAAAAAACGGTTCAGGCAGTACGCAAAGCCGGCTTTGGTGTCCTGGTATGGACCCCCAACGAAGAAAAGGACATGAAACGGCTCCTGGACTGGGGGGTAACAGGACTCATCACGGATTTTCCCGATCGGGCCCTGCGCCTTTTAAAATCTCAGGGCAAACCCTAAGTTTTTTATTGTCAGGTTAGGTTTCCGGGTTTACACTGGAATGCGCTTTAAGGCGAGCCTTTTAAGACTTGCCTTTACTCAATCAAGGAGGTATTTGGAATGAAGAAAATTGCACTTGTGGCAATGGTCTTCCTCGCCGTCGCCGGAGCGTGGGCTCAGACTAGCATCGATTTTTGGCATGCCATGACAGGCAAGAATGCCGAAACGGTGCAGGCTCTGGCAGATAAGTTCAATGCTACGCAAAAGGAATTTAAAGTAGTCCCCATTTTCAAGGGCTCCTACAGCGACACCATGAATGCCGGCATTGCCGCTTTCCGCGCCGGGCAGGCTCCGCACATCATCCAGGTTTACGAGGTAGGAACCGCTACGATGATGGCCGCCAAGGGAGCCGTAAAGCCGGTTTATCAGCTTATGGCCGAGAACAACGAAAAGTTCGACCCAAAAGTCTACATCCCCACCATCACCGGCTACTATTCCACATCCGACGGAAAGATGCTTTCCCTTCCCTTCAACTCTTCCACCTCGGTTATGTACTATAACAAGGATGCCTTTAAAAAAGCCGGGCTCGATCCCGAAAAGCCTCCTGTAACCTGGCCTGAATTCTTTGAGATGGCTAAAAAACTGAAAGCCTCCGGCATGGAGGGAGGGTTTACCACCAACTGGATCTCCTGGATTCAGCTGGAGAACTTCTCAGCCTGGCACAATCTGCCCTTCGGCACCAAGAACAACGGCTTTGATGGTCTGGACACCCAACTGGTCTTCGGTAACGACACTGTCGTTAAGCACCTGCAGACTATCTATGATCTTTCCAAGGACGGGGTCTTTATCTACGGTGGGCGCGAGAACAAGGCCAACCCCCTCTTCTCCTCCGGAAGAGTCGGCCTGCATTTCGAATCCATCGGCGGGTATGCCAATTTTAAGAATACCTGCAAGTTCGAATTCGGCGTAGCCACACTGCCTTACTATCCCGATGTGAAGGGTGCTCCCCAGAACTCAATAATCGGCGGAGCCAGCCTCTGGGTATTCAATAACAAACCCAAAGCCGACTACAAGGGCGTAGCCGATTTCATGGCCTTTATCTCCCTGCCGGAAAATCAGGCCTTCTGGCACCAGAGCACCGGCTATCTACCCATTACCAATGCCGCTTACGAGCTAACCAAGTCCCAGGGCTTCTATGAAAAAAATCCCGGTCCCGAAGTCGCTATCAAACAGCTGTTAAGAGCTGCCCCAACGGGCAATTCAAGAGGCATTCGCTTTGGCAACTTCAATATTATTCGAGAAATTGAGGACCAGACCTGGGAAGATATCCTGGCTGGCAAGATCAGCGTCAAGAACGGTATCGACAAGATGATCAAGGATGGCAACGAAACCCTTCGCGCGTTTGAACGAATGTATAAATAGTACGCTGAAAGCTTTTTTCGTGGTATAGTAAAAGGCCGCCGAAAGGCGGCCTTTTTCGGGGAAAAGCCGAGCCGGATGCCACACCTTGGCTTTCCTAAGAAATCCGCCTGCGTTAGGATGCGTCATGGCTAAACAATATGAGTTTCCCTCCAAAGGTCTTCCCTATCTTCTAGTAATGCCTCAGATGATCATTGTCTTTCTCTTCTTTTTCTGGCCCTCTGCCCAGGCTATCTGGCAGTCCTTTTTCCTCCAGGATCCTTTTGGGGGCAGGGTTATCTTTGTAGGTTTTGAAAATTACACCCACCTCTTTAGCGATCCCGACTACTGGGCTTCCTTCAGGGTTTCGGTTCTCTTTGCCGTGGCAATTACTGTTTCCTCTATGGCAATTGCCCTCTTTCTGGCCATACAGACCAACAAAAAAATCCGCTTCGACTCGTTTTACAAAACCATGATGATATGGCCTTACGCTGTCGCAACCATGGTAGCGGGCGTGCTCTGGCTCTTTATGTTCAACCCCAATGTAGGCGTTATAGCCTGGCTTCTCAAGTATAAAATGGGCATAGACTGGAACCATCTGCTTAAGGCCGATCAGGCCTTCCTCCTGCTCACGATTGCGTCGAGCTGGAAACAGATTTCCTACAACTTTGTGTTTTTCCTGGCCGGCCTTCAGAGCGTACCACTGCCCTTAGTGGAAGCCGCGGCCATGGATGGCGCCGGACCAGTTAAGCGTTTCTGGACAATTATATTTCCCATGCTCTCGCCCACTACGTTTTACCTTTTAGTTATGAACCTAGTGTACGGCTTTTTCGAAACCTTCCCCATCGTCCACCAGGTCACCGCGGGAGGGCCCGGCAAGGCTACGCAGATACTGGTCTACAAGGTTTGGCGGGATGGCGTCATCAACCTCGACCTGGGCGGATCCTCGGCTCAGTCGGTCATTCTCATGATAATGGTAATTGCTCTCACCGTGGTCCAGTTCCGCTTTATCGAGCGGAAAGTCACCTACTAAAGGAAGGCTGCCATGATAGAACAAAGAAAGTCGGCCCGAGCCTTCCCTCACATAATCCTTTGGTTAGCCATACTTATAATAATCTTCCCAATCTACTTTGTTTTTGTAGCTTCCACCAGAACCAGCGCCGATATCCTTTCAGCTCCCATGCCTCTTTTTCCAGGCTCCCACTTGCTGGAAAATTACGGCCGAGCATTGACCGAAGGAGCAAAAAATCTCGGAGCATCTGCCCTCACCATGATGAAAAATTCCTTTATCATGGCCATGGGCATTTCGGTGGGAAAAATCCTCGTCTCTCTTCTTGCAGCCTTTGCAATTGTCTTTTTTAAATTTCCTGGACGAAAATTTTGCTTCTGGGCAATTTTTGTAACTCTCATGCTGCCGGTGGAAGTGCGCATTATGCCCACATACAAGGTGATTTCCGACCTGGGCATGCTCAACTCCTACGCAGGCCTTATACTTCCTATGATTGTTTCGGCCACAGCGGTCTTCCTCTTCAGGCAGTTCTTTATGTCTGTGCCCAGAGAGATTGCGGAGGCTTCCCAGATCGACGGGGCAACTTCGATGCAGTTTTTCAGCTCCATCCTTGTGCCCATGACCAGAACCCCCATCGCGGCAATGTTTGTAATACAGTTTATCTACGGCTGGAACCAGTATCTCTGGCCTTTGCTTATTACAACAAAACAGGAATACTATACCCTGCTCATAGGTATTAACCGGATGCTCTCCGGCGCCGACGTAGTCATCGAGTGGCAGATTGTCATGGCCACAGTACTGCTCGCCCTGATTCCGCCAGTCGTAGTGGTGGTTGTTATGCAGAAACAGTTTATCGCCGGCATGACGGATACTGAAAAATGAAAAATAGCAAGACAGGAATTACATGATTTGACATGATTCACAGGAAAGATGAATCGGGTTTTTAGAAATTCTACTCGACAGATAGTCGATCTTAAAGTGATGTGGGGGCGCCTGGCAGGCGCCCCTGTTACATACTGCACATGCTGTTTTCAAAACAGAAAAACAGACTTTTTATTTCGAAGATACAAGAATTTTTTTACGGTAAATCCTGTATTTCATCGTTATCCTGTCCGCTCTATTACAGGATCTTCGCCGCCCAGGCCGGTATTTCAACGCCGAAGTAGTCCCTGGCATTGAACCAACTTATATTGCGCACAAGATCGGCGGCGTAGACATCCTCGGCGGGGAGCTCACCGTCCTCCACCCAACGGCCCACTACCTTGCAGAGAATGCGCCTGAAATACTCGTGCCGTGGATACGAAAGAAAGGACCGGGAATCGGTGAGCATGCCCACCCAGGGGCCGATGGCAGATATCGATGCCGTTTGCACAAGGTGACGGATCATGCCATCCAGATGGTCGTTGAACCACCAGGCTGCGCCGTACTGGAGCTTGCCCGCCACTCCCTTCTCGCCAGAGTAACTTCCGGCGAAACATTGGGCCAGGGTAGCCAGGCTGGCGTTCTTGGTGTCGTCCAGGCTGTAGAGGATGGTCTTGGGCAGGGCTCCCTCGGCATCGAGGCGGTCCAGGAAGGATGCCAGGGGAGCGATTATTACGGCATCGGAGATGGCGTCCCCGCCGCCGTCGGGGCCGTAGAGCTTGAAAAGTCTGGTGTTCGTGTTGCGCAGGGCGCCGATGTGGAGCTGCATGACCCAGCCGGCCTTGGCGTTGAGCCTTGCGACATGGAGAAGGACAGCGGTGACCAGTTTTTCCCTGGCCCGTTCCTCGGCGCTCCTGCCTGAAAGCAGGAGGGCTACGATGCTGTCCAGCTCATCTTCAGTGGCCGCAGCGAAGGGGGGAACGAGGAGGGCGTGGTCCGAAAGTCTGCAACCACGTTCATGGAAGTAGGCATGACGCCGGGAGAGGGCCTCCGCCAAATCGGTGAAGCTACGGATTTCCAAGCCCGCCGCGGCGCCCAGCTGGGCAATATAACTTCTCCAGGCATCGGCATCCTGAGCGTTCATCGCCTTGTCGGGCCTGAAGGCCGGCAGAATCCTGGAGCACTGGACCCCCGAGGCCGCCGCGGCGCTGCCGAATTCGGAATCAGCGGCTATTGCGTCGTGCCAGCGCAGATCATCGGCCGGATCGTCGGTGGTGCAGACCACGGCTACCTTATAGAATTTGAGCATCGAGCGGGGAGAGTCGCCCCGCTCGCGAATAATGGCGTTTGCCCGCTCCCGTATGGCCAGGGCGTTGCGGGAGGTGAGGACTTCGTCAATTCCATAGCTGCGCTGGAGCTCCAGATGGGACCAGTGGAGCACAGGATTGCCCGGGGATTTTTCCAGGGCCGCGGCGTAGGCTACAAACTTGTCGGCCCAGTCAGCCTTGCCCGAGCAGAAAGACTCGTCGGCTCCGATTGAGCGCATCACCCTCCACTTGTAATGATCCCCGCCCAGCCAGATTTGGGCGATATCGGTAAAGGGCTTATCCTCGGCTATCTCCCTGGGTGAAAGATGGCAGTGGTAGTCGAAAATGGGGAGCCCGTCGGCATTGTCGTGAAAAAGGCTTTTCGCCGTGGGCGTATCCAGAAGAAAATCCTTGTCCATAAATGCTTTCATCGTCGATCCTTTCCCGCGGCCCGCCGCGGCATGGTTGTAACAGCGCAAACTTGAGCCTCGCGGTACGCTGCGGCGGGCCGCGGCGGCATAATTCCGGCGGCGGCCTGCGGCCGCCGCCGGCCCGAGCGTGCTTAAATATTATCCGTAAGGTAGCCGCCGTCCACAGGGAGTGATACTCCGGTGACGAAACTGGATGCCTGGTCGCTGGCCAGGAAGAAGGCCGCGCCCCAGAGCTCCTCAAACTTGCCGAAGCGGCCCAGCGGGGTCCGGGCGACTATGGACCTGCCCCGGGCGGTTAGGCCGCCGGATTCGTCCAGCAACAGAGCTCGGTTTTGGTGACCCACGAAAAAGCCCGGGGCTATGGCATTTACCTTGATGCCCTGGGGAGCCAGCTCCTTGGCCAGGGCTTCATTGAGATTCAGGACCCCGGCCTTGGCGGCGTCGTAGGCCCAGGTGCCGGAAAGGGCCTTGTAGCTAGTCATGGATGTCATGTTGATCACGCAGCCCTTGATACCCCGGGCAATCCAGTACACGGCGAAGGCTCGGGTGGGAGTCACCAGGCCGGAGAGCAGATTCAGCTCCAGAATATCCTTGAAGAGCGCCTCGTCCACATCGACAAAGGGCGTCTTGCCCCTGTTACCCCCTACCCCGTTGATAAGTACATCGGGAGGGCTGCCGGCCAGCTTCTCCGATTCGACAATAGCCGCCTCGCAAGCTTCCCTGGTGCCGGTGTCGACGGTGACGGCGAAAACCTTGGCGCCGGGAACCTCATCGAGGACCTTTTGAGCGGCTTCTTCCATGGGATGGTTGGTGCCCCGGCCCCAGAGTACGACCTTGGCGCCAGCCTTGGCGAAGCCCAGGGCCAGGCTGCCTGGTATGCCCCCGGCTCCTCCGGTAATGACTACAGTCTTGGCCGCTGGGGAAAACATAGACTCTATAAACGACATTAAAGCTCCTCTCCAATGAAGATATTTTTAAGTCAGATGACTTTCAAAATTTGCTCATC
>JAVEYV010000072.1:0-8831 GCA_034003305.1 Spirochaetia bacterium
CCTAGAAACCTTAGAGAAAGCTCGGAAAATTATTGAAGATTCGCTGGAAGAACGGAGGAAGGTTTAGGCTTCCGAAACAAAGTCCGGAAGCCTAAGAGGCGTTTTCAATTGAAATCGCTGGGCTTGCGCTCAACTCGCTTGCATTTTTCGCATTCAGCCGAATTTTTAACCTTACCGTTCTCGAAAACGGTTTTCATCTTCACTTCGCCGCCGCAGGGGCAGTAGAAGCGCTGGGTGCTGCTGGAGGTTCGCGCGTTTTTTGATACCTGTGCCATGGCATTCTCCTTAAAAGACGGCTAACAATATATGGTAGTTCCCCATCGTGTCAATTCTTGGCCGCAGAGACTCGCAGTCTGGAGATAAAAAAAGACCGCCGGGTAAGGAGGAATACCCGGCGGTCAGCACAAAAGGAGTTGCATGAAGA
Organism: Spirochaetia bacterium; assembly: GCA_034003305.1. Taxonomy (GTDB): domain Bacteria; phylum Spirochaetota; class Spirochaetia; order Treponematales; family Rectinemataceae; genus UBA2256. The sequence continues at coordinate 425 of JAVEYV010000072.1, forward strand.
TCAAACTGCTGTCGTCCTGCAATAATAATAATAATGAAAGATCCGAAAAGTTACCAGAAATTTTATAGTTTTTTTAAAATATTTAATTTTTCTTATTGAGCTTAGACGATCTGCTATAAAAAACTACCTGTTGTTTAGACATCCCTTCCTATCATCCGGTCCAGGGTTTTTCTGTCCAGTTTCAGCCAGATAGGCCGTCCATGGGGGCAGCGGGGAAGGGGCAGGCTAAGCGACTGGGCAATCAGCGCCGCCGCCGCCCTGTCTTCAAGCAATTCTCCGTCCTTTATCGCCGCTTTGCAGGCGATTGATGCTGTCACCGCATTGAGTTGCTCTTCGGCCCCGGCTCCTGGGCCAGGCTCATCCGCCAGACTTTCGGCAAGAATGGAGAGTCCCTTTTCGCCGAGAATTGATGGAACTTCGTTGACAACCAGTTGCCCTGAGCTTTTTTCTACTTGATATCCCATTCGCTCAAGTTCGGGCAATACAGTGCTTAGACGGTTTTCCAGCTCAGGATCAGGTATTTCCATGACAAAGGGAACCAGCAGAGCCTGGCTTTTCCCCCCGGCTGCCCGGAGCTTGTCGTAGAGAATTCTTTCCTGGGCCGCGTGCTGGTCGAGAATGTAGAGCTCCTCGTTGCTTTCGAAAACCAGAAAGGGGCCGAAGGCTCTGCCTAAAAATCTGAAAGCCCTCTTTAGAGAGGATTCGTCTTCCTGCCCGCCTGGAGCGGCATCCTCGCGTGCCCAGGAATCGCCCTTAGCGGCTCTTTCGCTGTCCAGCCTGTCCCAGAAGGCTCTGTCCATGGCCTTTCCATCCAGCTTTTCCCAGGCATCAGAACCTGGAAGCGGGGAGGGGATGCTCCTTTGCGGGCTATCCCAGCCCAGGGGCTTGGCACCCCCTCCCAGGCTGGAACGAAGCTGGGAGCGAAACGCGGCGTATATCGCCGATTTGAGGGCTTCGGCGTTTTTTATCCTGACCTCCCGCTTGGCAGGATGGATATTGAAGTCGGCCAGGGAGGGGTCTATTTCGACAAAGAGGAAGGCGCAGGGCCGCATTCCTCCGGGAAGATACTCGGAAAAGGCGTACTCTAGAGATCCGGAGAGCCCCCATTCCGGTACCCGCCGGCGATTGACGAAGACCTGCAGGTATTTTCTGTCTCTGCGGGAAAAGGATGGATCGGCATAGACAATGCTGATGGCAGAGCCCGCGGCCTCAGCCTGAAATACCGAAAGCAGCGGCGATGGAAGTTCACGGTAGAGGAGGGCGATCCGTTCTCTTAGACTGGAAGGCGCCAGGTGTTCGGATTCGGCGCCGGAGCTCCATACAAATCCGATCGAAGGGTGGGCAAGGGCTCTCTCGATGAACACCTGGCGGCATTGCGCTGCCTCGGAGGATGGGCGTTTCAGGAACTGGCGCCGGGCGGGGAAACGTTCGAACAATCCTCTGACGCTGATCGTCGTGCCTCTGCGCGCCGGAGAAGCCTCGATCTCGAGGGGACTGTCCGGCTCCTTGATGAGCCGCCACCCGGAATCGGAGCTTTCGGCCTTGCTGAGGATTTCTATTCTCGCCACGGCGGCGATGGAAGCAAGGGCCTCCCCGCGGAAGCCGAGGGTGGTAACGGTCAGAAGATCGTCGGCCTTCTCTATCTTGCTGGTGGCATGTTCCTGAATTGATAGGATGAGGTCATCCTTGCCCATCCCCGTGCCGTTGTCGTTTACCCGTATCAGTTCTATGCCGCCCTTGGCGATCTCGACGCGAACTTCTGTCGCCTGGGCGTCTATGGCGTTATCCAGCAGTTCGCGAAGCACCGATGCCGGTCTTTCGATTACCTCTCCCGCCGCGATGAGCCTGTAGGCTTCCGGTCCTAAAATCCTTATCTTAGCCATAAATTCAGAATACCTTTTTTTTGAACATAAAAAAAGGACGCTTTTAAAAAGCGTCCTTGCCGTAAAAAAGAAGCCCCTGGCTGCCAGGGCCTTCTTTCAGAGAAATTCTAGAACCTGAATCTCGTTTCCAGCGTTACGGTGGGCTCCATTTTTACTCCCTTGGTCGGATCATCGCTAACATAAATGACTTGACCTGTGGCAGGGTTTCTGGCGGCTACCATCTTGAATATGAGGCCTATGGCAAGGTTGGGAGTCTTGGGAATTGGAATCTCTATCTCCCCGGCGAAGGCGGTTTTCTCGTCGAAGAAGGTAAAACTGTTGGTCTGAATGGAGTTTACGATGCCGCGCTTGTCGTAGTAAATCGCTCCTGCCAGGTCCACCACGGGAACCAGACCCCGCTTGAGCAGAAGGCCGGCCCTTAGTTCGTCGTCGGCGTCGGCGCTGATGGTAAAGCCGTCTTTTGGCGTCCAGGGCCACATGTAGCCCGCCACGAGAGAGAGCTTATCCTTGAAGAGGGAGAAGCCGGCTTCTCCGTAGATGCCCATCACCGTCGGCGCGTCGGAGGAGATCTGCTTTGTACCGTCCAGATAGGGCAGGTAGTCCTGGACCAGGCTCGATCGCGTGCGTTCGTAGGTGGCATCGAAGAATGCCGGCCTGAAGAGACCGGTGAAATACCGGTACTCGAGTCTCCAGTCGATGAAGGCCAAATTGCCCATGAAGCCCGTAGCTGCGCCCCAGTTGTGGGGGCCGCCGTCCCAGAGAAGTTCGGTTTTCAGGCCCTCGGAGATCGGCAGGCCGGTATCGGGATTAATCACAGCGCTTCCAAGATAGGGGATGGTGGCTGCGACATCGGCGAAAGCCCTGAGGCCGAGGGCAGGGCTGCTTTTGATAATCGGCAGATCCAAGTCGAGCCCCGCGCCCAGAAAGCCGAAGCTACCGGCAAGACCGTCGTAGATTGTGCCCTCGAGCTCGGCGGCCGCATCGATATCGGCAACACCAGAGACGCCGATGGCGAGTTTGGATGCCTTAAAGGGACGAAAATACAGCCTCGTGCCGTATATTTGAGGAATGGGCAGATCGTTGACCAGGGCCTCGAATCCGAAGCCGCCGAAATCGATGCCCGTATTCACGCCAACCCGGCGTACGCTGGGGAAATCGCTGTCGTTCCGGTAATCCCGCATGATCAGTCCGTGGCCGATGGAAAGCCCGTGGAGATTGCCGAGTTTAATGAAGAAAATATCCTCCAGGGGCTCGCCGTATTCGAGGTACTTGATCTTGAGAATCAGGTCTGCGGCCAGATCCAGGGCTCCCTTGACATTGTCACTGCCCCAGTAGGCTGCGCCGAAATCCCATTCGTTGTTGCCCTTGGGTCTGTACCAGCTGGAGGGGTCGAAGAGGTCGCTGGAGTAAATGACAGGCAGATAGAGCCCCAGTTCCAGTCTTCCGATTCTAACCTCGGGCGAAACGACGACCTTGGAGTAGGAGGTGCCGTCAATCATCACTGAACCGATCTCCATGCCCACATGGTCGCGCACCCACTCCATGACCGAGGCGCCGAACCCGCCGCCCTGGGCGGTGAGTGTGGGCACGAGGAGCGCGATCAGGACTGTAAGGACAATAAGTCTTTTTTTCATACCTGCCCCCTTAACTTAGAAGCGTACCGAAGCGCTGAGGCTGGAGCTGACGTCGAAATCCTTTGTCGTCGGATCCCAGGAATAGACATAGCCCAAGGTCAAGACAGTGGCGCCGGTCTTGTAATTGATGGACATGCCGATTACGGCGTCTTCAGGGTCTAACAGGTCCTTGAAAAACGTGGTCTTCTTTCCGATAAAGTACTTTTCATAGCCTGCCGTGAGGAATATCCCCGGCAAAAGCCCTTCGGCGAGGACAAAACCTCCCTTGAGATGGGGATAGGCACCACTGTCTTCGTTGCCCGGCGGACTCGGTATAGGCGAGAAGGGTCCGTCCAGCTGAACGCTGAATTCGAGGGCTTCCTTGAAAAAGGTGAAACCCAGGCTGGCAAGCCAACCTAGGTTAAAGTCTCCGGGACTAGCCAGGGTTTTTACGAAGTTAAAGCGCTCATCCCTGTAGAAGTCATAGTTGGTATCGAAATAGGCGGGAATGAAGCCGCCTTGCAATGCCCTGAGCTGGGCCCCGTAATCAATAAAGCCCAAGAGCCTGCCGTTGATGCCGGTGATCGCGCCCAGGGCGCCGCTGGTCTGCCGTGCGCCTTCGACGAAGGCGGTGAGGGATACCGCCTTTGAGCTTAAGACTGGCAGGGTGAGATCGGCGCCGATAACATAAATTGCTTCCGACGCAGAATACAGAGCCAGGTCGGCGGCGTCGGTGTAGGCCAGGGGATCCCTGTCCATCACGCCGGTCAAGCCCACCTGCAGCTTGGCCGGCAGTGATTTGCCGAGGAAGGCCAAGGGGCGTACGAAGACTCTGCCGCCGATGACATCCAGCCGGGCAAGGTTGCCGGCGAGCGCCTCGATTCCCATATAGGGAAACTTGAAGACCAGCCCGTCCAGGCCGAACTGGAGGCCGAAAATCCTCAAGCCCGGCAGGAAACTGGTGTTGGCGTAGTTGGAAACGATGAGGCCGTTGCCGAGGCTGAAATCATCGATCGAGCCGAGCTTGATGTAGAAGGGATCGATACCCCGCAGACCGTAGCGGAGGTACATTATTTTGGGAAGGTAGACATCGAAGACGCTTTGGCCAGCCTGGGGAATCCAGTCGGGTTCGTAGATCTGCAAGGGGGTATTGGGGCTCGGGTAGAGCTGGAATCTGAAGGTAAGATCCAGTCCTATACCGAATTTGCCCAGGGAAAGATCGGGCTGGAGACCGAGTTTGGACCAGCTCTCGAGCTTTGTGGGATCGGAGGCTGAGGGCAGCAGGTCCGAACCCAGCAGGAGGGCAGCGGAAAATCCCCCTCCGGCGTCAGGGCTTGCCTGGGCAGCCAGTGGAAACACAAGTACTGCTATCGCTAGGATAAAAATCAAGCGCTTCATCGTGCTGAGCCTCCTTGAAGAGCGATTCGAAGCTGAATGTTTCCTATCACCAGTATACACTATCTGTCCAGAGCGCGCATCAAATATTGCCGATTTACTGTAAAACATTGCAGGCTTGCTACCTTGCGAAGGCCTTCCTGGGCTTGTATCCTGGAATTCGATCTAAATGACGGATACCGGGATAGTATTAACAGCAGGCGAAAAGGAGAGCGGGATGGATTTTTTTACACGACTGGACGAACTCGTAGATCGTAAAAACAGCTGCCTTTGCGTTGGGCTGGATCCCTATTTTGACAGAAAGACCATTGAGGACAGAGGCCTTGCAGCCTGTGTCGCCGCTGCGCGGGAAGCGAACCTCAGGATCATCGAAGCCAGCGCTCCCTATGCAGCCTGCTTTAAGCCGAATATCGCCTTTTACGAAGCTCTGGGCGCCGAGGGCATGAGTCTGCTCAGGGAAAGTATTCAGTCGATTCCGGAGGATATCCCTGTCCTCATCGACGCCAAGCGCGGCGATATTGGTTCGACAGCCCGGGCCTATGCCGACGCGATATTCGGCGATCTCGGCGCCGATGCGGTAACCCTGAGCCCCTACCTGGGCAAGGAGAGCGTCGAGCCTTTTCTGGACTGGAAAGACAGGGGGCTGTTTCTTCTCTGCAGAACGAGTAATCCGGGATCTGGGGTGTTTCAGGATTTACGCGTCGAGGGAGAGCCCTTATACATTCGGATAGCCAGGGAGCTGGGTTCCTGGGCTGAAAACATCGGCCTTGTCGTGGCAGGCAACGATCTCGAAGCCCTGGCTGCCGTTCGCGCAGCCGCTCCCGGCGCCTGGTTTCTTAGCCCCGGCATTGGGGCACAGGGGGGCAAGGCCGAGGATGCCCTGAGAGCCGGCGCCCGCGCCGATGGCAGCGGGGTGCTGGTTGTGGCCGCACGGAGCGTCGCGGGCGCCGGCGATCCGGCCGAAGCGGCTAAAGCCTTGCGGGATGAGATTAACCGCGGCAGGGCGGCGGCCAGCTTGAAATACAGGACTGTGACAGGCTGGTCGCAGGCAGGCGAGAGAGAAGCACTCAAAGAAAGGCTGGTCCACGCCCTCATCAGCACAGGCTGTTTCCGTCTGGGTGATTTCACCCTTAAAAGCGGAAAGAAGAGTCCCTTTTATATAGACCTGCGCAGACTTATATCAGATCCCAAAGCCTTGGCCCTAGCGGGTAAGGCATACGCAATGCTGGCAAAGGAATGCAGCTTCGACAGGCTGGCGGGAATTCCCGCCGCGGCCCTCCCGCTGGCTACCGCCGCGGCCCTGGCTCTCGAGGTGCCTATGATCTGGCCGCGGATGCCGGTAAAAGACCATGGCACAGGAAACAGGGTTGAGGGAGCCTTTTCCCCCGGGGATAAGGTTCTTCTTCTCGATGATCTGATAACCACGGGATTGAGCAAGCGCGAAGCGGTGGAGATACTGCGGGCCGAGGCCCTTGTGGTTGAGGATCTCGTGGTGCTGGTAGAGCGGGGCAAGGAGGGGCGTTCCGACATGGAGAGCTCAGGCATCCGGCTGCATGCCTTTCTTCACATCCGAGAAATCGTCCTTACCCTGGAAAGGCTGGGAATTATTGATTCTCAAACAAGGATGAAGCTTGAACGCTACGCTGAGGAAGAATAAGGCTTTTTGTCGATAACGACGGAAGTTCTTTCTTGCAGAGAACGAGAAGCTTGTGGCGGATTGACCGTCAGTCCTCTGAAGCCCTGGTTGCCAGCTTCATCATCACCGTAAGCATGGCATAGCCCGAGGAGAGGTCTTCACGCCATACCTGCACGTCGTCGGGAACCCTGAGCTTGATGTTCGTAAAATTCCAGATTGATGTTATGCCTGCCTTGACAATGCTTTCGCAGGTACTTACGGCGAAGGGGGAAGGTACGGTGAGTATGGCCAGCTCCGCCTTGATCTTCGGGACGATTTCTTCGATCTTCTCGAAAGGATAGATGGGTACGCCGTGGACGGCTGCGCCCACCTTGGCCGGATCTATATCGAAGGCGGCCACGATATCAAGGCCGTGGTTCTTGAATTCCTGGTAGCCTGTAAGGGCCGAGCCCAGGTTGCCCGCACCGACAACGATGGCACAGTGCTTAAGATTCCATCCCAAGAAACTCTCGATCGCATCGATCAGTTCGTTGACCGGGTATCCCTTCTTGGGTTTTCCGATAATGCCGGTGATAGCCAGATCTTTTCGTACCTGGATGGGTTCCAGGTTTTGTTCTGCGGCGATGACCGTTCCGGATATATACTGATCGCCGTTCTGCTGAGCCTGCCTGATTACATGGAGATAGGAGGGCAGGCGACGTATCGATGGACCGAAGGATATTTTCTGTCTATTGGCCATGGTTACTCCGTTAGTGAATCCACTATATATGAATATCGATAAAAGTCAAGCGATGAAGATTCGGCCTCCGAATCGGCTCATTCCAAACCTAATAAAAGCATAAAAAGCCCCGTGCCTCTAGTCCCACCAGGTTAAGCCCACAAAATCAGGCCGGATGGATGAGCCTGCATGACGGATAGAGCAGGCCGTTTTTGTTTGGCTGAACAGCGGAGCCAGGCGTCGGGCGAAAAGATCGAGGGTTCTGCCTCCTGCTACGTCTTCATCGTAGAGGATGGCCCGCCTCGAAGAGAATTCCGAGAGCCAGGCTTTGTCAGAAAAGCTGATGATGGGTTCTTCGTCGTGCCGTTTGAACATGGAAAATCGGATACAATAGAGAGGCTTTTTCAGGAGTTCTGCCAGCAGCAATGCCGGCATTATAGCGCCATGAGCGGCTGCTATGATTATTTCCGGATCATAATCCTTTCGCAATTTCTCGGCGAGCCGTTGGAGAATCGCCGGCTCAGAGCCCTTCCATGTGTAGGTATCGCGTATGCCTGTATAGATAAAGCTCTTGATGTCCCGCGGAAGCCTGGCAAGAAATTCTGTTCCATGAGTTAGCGTTTGATTGTCCAGCGCAAGGACTTCCCGGGCGAGGAGCATTGACTGCCGGTAGAGCCGATTGGCGTTTTCCACCACGGGAAGACCGTGGTCGATCTTGTACTTTCTAGCTTCCTTGAGTTCGTAATAGACGCTGGGATGCAGAGGAAGTCCGTGTTCTACGCAGATTTTGTAATTGAGCATGACATTGACTATACCGGGTGTCCGTATGTAGAGGCGAATCGCTTTCTGAATGTCTTCTGCGCTGTAGCTGCCCTGCTGTTCCCAGGCCCGCCGCAGCAAGGCGCTGTCGCTGAATATGCTCTCCAGCAGTTCCCGGTAGCTGCACTGAAATTCCATCTCCTGAGGCGCTGAACTCCAGTCCGCAGTCTTTAAGGCCTCCGACAGCATAGACTAAGCCTAAACCGCCTGGAGGGCATGGCGCAAGAGCGGCTGCTCTGGTACGTTATGATTCACGTTACGCTGATACTCACAGGAGGTAAGTCGGTGCTTCAGGGGCTTAGCCTGGCAATTCTCGCAGGCGGACTGGGCAGACGCTTCGGCG
>JAVEYV010000073.1:0-8822 GCA_034003305.1 Spirochaetia bacterium
AGTTCGCGGTGGCAGGCTTCGAGGAAAAGAACATCAGTCTATCCTTCCAGGGCGATTACATGGTCTTCTCCGCCAAAATAGAGCTGGAGACCCCCCAGGAAGGCATTCGCTATTTCAAGCGCAGGCACAAGCTCAAGGACATCGAAAAACAGAAGTACTACGTGCCCGCCGATAAATTCGATCAGGAAAAGGTCAAGGCGGTCTTTAAAAACGGCATTCTCAAGGTTGCCGTTCCTCCCAAAGAGCCCACCGAGGGCAGCGAAGGCATCAAGATCGAGATTATCCGCGAAGGCGAATAGATTGGACTCTGGGGGAAGCACAAAGTCGCCTGCCCCCAGTCCAAAACCTACGCTAGCGTCTTGTCTCAAAGCGAGAGGAAAAGGAACCGAATTCGACGGTGAACGCGGGGACCAGAGGACTCGGGGCACCCGCATCGTAATTTAGGCAGACAGCCCCGAGAATGCCGAAGCTGTCGGTTACCCTAGCGCCCACCCCAAGGGAATAAGACATCCGCAGAGGTAAGAAGTCAATGGAAGCCCCATCGGCAACACGCACAGCGCCGACGCTGCCGTTGAGAAAGGCGTAATAGTCGCCCCCGAGAAGATTGATCAGCCTTCCCAACCGTGTTCGCAGTTCCACAGAAAGAGCTGCCACATGATCGCCTTCGTCACGCTCCGAGTGCTCCTTATAGCCGTAGAACATCCCCGGTCTTCGTAGACTTGAGTAGTATGATGTGGCTACTTCCTGGACTCCGTCGACAAGGCCGTAAAAGTTGGTGCCCGCGAAGGCGTTGACGCCAATATTCAAAGTTTTGCCGAGTTCTAAGTAGATGCTTCCTTCAAACTCGGCGCGCATCATATCAATATCCGAACCGATCAGGGGGTTCGCCCATCTTCCAAAGAGGAGGGCTGATCCGCCACGCCTCGGGAATACAAGCCTGTCGCGAGAGTCGAAGTTGATGGCGACTTTCGCCTCACTGAGATTTTTCGCTATAGCGGCGCCTGGCTTCACATTCTCGAAACCATAGCCTGCGAGCAGATCAAAATGTCTGCCGATGGAGGCTCCAGCCCAAAGACCCGCCCCTAAGCTCCTATATATGAGATCGACCTCGAAGCTGCTGTCGTCGAAATCGTAGGAATCATACTCGAGAAGGTATTTCGCCCAAGGCTGGAGGTAGAAGAAACCAAAAGGCTGGAAAAACTCGACATAGGCCCGTGAAGAGTTAACAAGCGAGACTTCGGTGAACAAGGCCGAATCTTTTGTGGTGAGGTCCCGGAGAATAATCCCCGGAGACACACTCATGCGACTCGATGCGGAGGAGGAGAAGAGGCCCCGGTAGTCAACACCGAGAAGGAAAGCGTTTTCCGCCGAGCTGTCCGGTATAAGGCGCACGAGGCCTGAAAAACTACCGTCCGCTTCAGGCTTTAGGTCGAACTTCACCAGATCGAATCGTCCGGAAGCATAGGCCGCCCCGATCGTCTCGCGGATAAGCACCGGATCGGCTTTTAAGCCGGCCATTGCATCGAAGAGGGCGTGGACGAATAGTTTATCGCTTTCGCTGCCGCCCTCGACCGAGAATGAAACGAGGGTGGGTGCATCGACGCGGGCTTTTCTGTTGGCCTGAGCATCCGGCGCGACGAGGGGACGGCTCAGGGAAATTTTCTCGGCGAGCTTTTCGATGTCCATGAGCCGGGCGATCGCGCCAGTAGTACCGCGATTCACGATGCCTTCGGCCTCGTCATAGCTGGCCGTCGAAAAGCCGGAGAGATCGGGCACGATGAGGAGGTCGGCCGCTGCGCGGGAGGCTTTCATGTTCTGTTCGATGAAAAGGTTGGCCGTTTGCCCGGCTATGGCAAGCGCCGATTTCAGCTTAGCGTCGCTTTTTGGCAGAGCGCCCCGGGATTCCACAGCTATGACAATGTCGGCTCCCATTTCCCGCGCGATGTCCACCGGCATATTGTCGACGATCCCTCCGTCCACCAGTCGTTTACCGTCCACCGAATAGGGGCTGAATACGGCGGGAATCGACATGGATGAGCGCATAGCCTCCGCGATGGAACCTGAAGAAAAAACGACTTTATTGCCGGTTAGGATTTCGGCCGCCACCGCGCGGTAAGGAACTGGGAGGTCGTCGAAATTCCTCGTACCCAGGACATGGAGGGTGAGTTCAGTAAAGAGGGAAAGGACATTCTGCCCTTCGAACAATCCTTCGCCCAGGCTGATCCCGTTCTTGTCGAAGCCAAGGGCCAGGGCATAGCGCCTCCGTTTATCCTGGTCGTAGCCGTCGCGAGGGGAATCCTTTCTGTCCATGAAAACAGTCTGCCAGTCCTGGGTGGTGACGATCCTCTCCATCTCCTCCGGGGAGTATCCGGCCGCGTAGAGCCCTCCGACTATGGAACCCATACTGGTCCCTAGGACCATATCGATGGGAATACCCGAAGCTTCGAGGATTTTTATCACTCCCACATGGGCGATCCCGAAGGCCGAACCGCCGGAGAGCACCAAGGCGATTTTTGGCGCAGGGGAAAGCGCATCAACCGAATCAGTAGGGGCGTTGTGCGGGCTCTGCGTCTCCTGCGCAAAAAGGGAAGCCGTCGATGAAAGAAGGGCTGCCGTGATTAAAACAAATCGGAATAACCTTTTCGAGTATCCATAATTTATTTTGGTACGCATGGTTGTTGATTATATCTTCTTTAACCGTGAACGCTAGAGGATAGGCAGTGAAATGTTTTGACTCACTGGCGCGCATCGCAAATAAAATGATAAGCTTGGCCTATGGAACCGATACGCGGACTGCCAGCGGCCCAAGCCCGGGCCATTCGTTTTGTCCTCATGGACATAGACGACACCCTCACCACCGAAGGCAAGCTAACCGCCGATAGCTACGCGGCGCTATGGAGGCTCAAGGGCGCCGGGCTTGTGGTGGTGCCCATCACGGGCCGGCCGGCCGGCTGGTGCGACCTCATCGCGCGCCAATGGCCGGTGGACGGCGTTGTGGGCGAAAACGGCGCCTTTGTCTACTGGGAGGAGCCCGAGGGGCGGCACATGAAAAGCCTCAGCCATCCAAAGGCTGTACGCAACGATGCGCCCGCGCTTGCGCGGGCGCTTGCGCGGGCCCAGGCTGAAGTACCCGGCTGCCGGCCTTCCCGGGATCAATTTTCGAGGTTGTACGATATCGCCATTGATTTCGCCGAAGAAGAACCCGTCCTTCCGCTCTCAGACGCACTGAAGATCAAGACAATCTGCGAGGAGGAGGGTCTTAAGGCAAAAGTGAGTTCCATCCACGTCAATGCATGGATAGGCGATTACGATAAGCTGGGCATGGCGGGGCGATATTTAACGGAGCGCTTCGGGTATGACGATGTGCGCGATCGAGAGCGTGTCCTTTTCGTGGGCGACTCGCCCAACGACGAACCCATGTTCCGCCACTTTCCCATGGCTTGCGGAGTGGCCAACGTTGTGCGCTACAAAAATATGATCAAGCATTTACCCGCTTTTGTTTCCACCAAGGAAAGCGGTGCCGGTTTTGCCCAAATAGCCGATACTTTGCTGTCGCATCGCAGATGATTAAAAATAGGGGAGAATAATTATGCGCATCCATGTCCTGGTTGAAAATGAATCTTTCCGCCCAGAATTGCAGGCTGAACACGGTTTATCGCTTTTTATTGAAGTCCCAGCCGCTGAATCGTCGGAAAAGACAGATGCAGGAGCTGAGCATAACAGGGGAAAGACCATTCTCCTCGATGCAGGCCAGAAGGAACTCTTCGCCCAAAATGCCAAGCTTATGGGCTGCGACCTCGGAACCGTGGATTTCGCAGTCCTTTCCCACGGCCATAGCGACCACGCAGGGGGCCTGCCGCTTTTTCGAACACTCAATCCCGGGGCGCCGGTTTATATGGCCAGCGCTGCCAGAAAGCCCAATTATATCCGCCGCCTTGGTATTTTTTTCTTGAATGTAGGCATCTCCAAGGAGCTTGCCGTCGACCCAGGCGCGATCTTCTTATCCAAAGATACGGAAATTAGCCCCGGAGTGCATGCGATAGTCGACATCACGCAAAAAGCGCCCTACCTCACATCCAGTTCAAACCTCTACATGAGGAAGGGGCTTTGGTTCACCAGGGACGATTTTTCCCATGAACTTGCCTTGGTTATCAACTCGGGCGACCGCAGTTTTATCTTCAGCTCCTGCTCCCATCTGGGCCTCCACGACATTATGAGGAGCGTCGCGGGCAAGGGCTTGCTGAAAAAGGAAAGCCACGTCTTCGGCGGCATGCACCTGTACGTCGCCATGAAGGGTACTGCCGAATCCCCTGAAATCCTGGATCGCTTCGCATCGGCGTTGTGCGATTTTAATGGCAGCACTTATTACACCGGTCACTGTACAGGAAAAGAAGCCTTTGATCATCTAAAATCAAAGATGGGCGACCGGCTCCAGAGCATGCACTGCGGTGATGTGTTTTCTTTCTGAGGACAACAACAATTTTATGTACTGGCCCCGGCAGGTCTATAGCACCTAGCGCACCGTCAGCGGTCGTATATTAAGCATCGCCGCTATTCCAGGCAGCATGTAAACGCATATTCCCAGCCACACAAAACCGAAGCTTGAGGCACGCCAAATGCCGAAGGCCTCGTCATAGATGAATACTCCCAATAGAAGGACGATTGTGGGAGAGATGTATTGCAGAAGCCCTACGGCGAAAATCGGCACCCGCTTCGATCCCGAGGCGAATAGGATCAGCGTCAAGGCGGTCAATGCGCCCCCTCCCAACAATAACAGCATCAGGGTTCCTCCGCCGCCAGGAGCCGACCCGTCATTGCCAGCCTGGAAGGTGGAAAGAAAAAAGCCTGGCCCTGAAGCTTCGGCCCATAGGCAATAGCCTAAGGCGAAGGGCAAGAGAAAAAGAAGTTCAAACCCTGTGGAGATGAGTGAAGGAATTCCAAGCTTCTTTTTCACAAGTGAATACACCGCGAAGGAAAAAGCCAAGGTAAGTGCCAGAACGGGCAGCTTGCCCATGCTCGCCAGGCTGATCAGAACCCCCAGCCCTGTAAAAATTAGGGAAATTATCTTGGAGGAATTCAACTTCTCCCCAAGGAAGAGCCTCCCCAGTCCCGTGACCACCAGGGGGTAAATAAAATACCCCAGACTCAACTCGACCAGCCGGCCCTGCACAATGGCCAGAAGATAGGCGCCCCACTGGATCGCCAGGGAAATGCTGGCGATGACAATAAGTCCGAGTACGCTTCCGCTCTTGATCTTTGAAAAAATATCATTTGGGCGGTGGGATAAAAAAAGAACAATAAAAATGAGAACCGCCGCCCATAGAGCCCGGTGAGCCATGACTCCCAGGGGCGGGACGGCGGCCAATAGTTTCCAGTATGCCGGAAGAATCCCCCAGATTATATAGACGAGCACCATGTACAGGTACCCGAGAGCCCTCTGCCTGCCCTCTACTTCCATGGAATTTTCGGGCTTCTCACGGGTTCTCGCCTACATCGCACCCATAAGGGTATCAGGCAGCCAGGTTATGATCTGCGGGAAGAGGAAAATCAAGACAAGGGCGAATGCCAAAGCCCCAAGATATGGCACGACCCCCTTGTAAATCGTCTTGAAGGGGATGCCGGTAATATTGCCTGTGATAAAAACGTAAAGAGCGATCGGTGGTATAAGACCCCCGATCATAAGGGTGATGGAGATCATGATGCCGAACCAGATGGGATCGTAGCCCAATGCCAATGCGGTGGGAAGGAATATTGGGGTTGCCAGCACCATGAAGGCCAGGTCGTCCATGATAGATCCGCCTATCAGGTAGATCACGATAATCATGAACATGACCGCCCAGGGAGGCAGGGGAAGGGCCGATGCCCAATCGGCAGCCCTGAAGGGGATCTCCGTAATGGTGAGGAAGCGGCCGAAGATAGAAGATCCCGCGATGAGCATGAGCGTCATGATAGCCGTCTTCAGCGAGCCTTTAATGGACTTCTTAATCATGGTAAAGCTTACTTCTTTTCTTATCAGCGCGAGTAAAAATACCGCTATGGTGCCGATTGTCCCCGCCTCCGTAGGACTGAAAAAGCCAAACATCATGCCGCCGATCACGATCATGAATACAATGATTACCGCAAGCATTTCAGGCAGAACCTTGAATCGCTCCTTCCATGTGGACTTCTCGCCCTTTGGGGCGACACTAGGCTTCATGGTTACCCACAGCGCGATTACCAGCATAAAGAGAACCGCTATCATAAGGGCAGGCATGATGCCTGCAAGAAAAAGCCTTCCTATGGATTGCTCACAGATCAGTCCATAGATTATTAACACGGTGCTGGGAGGAAGTATCATTCCTATCGTACCTACCGAAGCTACAGTACCAGCAGAAATTTCCTTGGAGTATCCGAATCTGTTCATCTCGGGTATGGCAAGGCCCGAGAACGTGCCTACGGTGGCTAGCGTGGAGCCGCACATAGCCTTGAAGGCGGTAGCGCCTACCACAGTCGTCATGGCGAGCCCGCCTGGCACATGACCGAACCATTTATAGGCGCCGGTATACAGGCGCTTGGCTATGTTGGTATTGGAGGCGAACTCTCCCATCAAGACGAAGAGAGGTATGACCGTATACGAGTAAGTGGTAAAAGAATCGAAGAATTCTTTTACCACGAGATTGGAGGCTGGAATAAACGACATAAGGGCGGTGAAGCCCAAAAACCCTACTATAACCATGCAATAGGCCATTTCCAAACCTGTGAGGAAAAGAACCAGAAGTGCCGCTATGCCGATGATTCCGGTGAGTACTTCGGTGCTCATGATGCTGATCCCTCCATGGCCTCTGGCTTCTCTCTGATAACCTCAACGAGGTCGTACACTAGGGTCAGGCTCTGGAACAGGAAGCTGAAAGAAAGGGCGAACACGATGGGGTAATAGGGAATTTTAAAACTTGCGGTGATTTCACCGGTGTTTTTTACATCGAAGCCGTAGATGAAAAAATTATACGCGACGAAAAGGAAGAGGACTATTCCCACGACTCTCGTTACGATGGTAACGGTCTTTTGATGCTTAGGCTTCAATTTCTCAATGATCAGATCCACTTGAACCTGGGCTTTAAGAAGACTGGCGAAGGGTATGGAAAAACCGAATACCAGCGCCCCACCATACATGATGATCTCCATCGATCCGGTGATGGGATACCCAAAATTACGTAAAATGACATCGCAAAGAGTGAGCAATACCATGCCGACGAGAATGACGCCCGCCATGACATAAAGGACTGTGTCTACCTTCTTCACGAGGGTCATGAAATGGTTCATAGTCGCCCTCCCAAAATGCAGGGGCGCGCCCGGAGCCTGCTCCATACGCGTCCCTGCCAGCAAATATTGGACCTTTCAAGGATTGTCGCGAATGTAGTCAAGGCAGAATTTCAGGGCTTCTTCGCCGGGAAGACCCTTGGCCTTCATCTGGGCCACGTATTTGTCCAGAATCGGCTTCATGAGGGCTACGGTGACAGCCTGGTCTTCCTTGGATACGTCCAGGAACTTCACGCCCTTCTGCATGGCATAAGCCTTGGCTTGATTGTCCAGCTCGACCCAAAGCTTCGCCTGCTTTTCGTTGTATTCTTCGTTGATCCTCTCGATAGCCTTCTGGTCTTCGGGGAGCATGGAGTTCCACTTGTCCTTGTTCATGATCACGTACATGGAAGTCATATAGGAAATGCCATAGTCCTGGATGACCGTCTTGACGACTTCGCCGATCTTGTAGCCCTGGAGTGCTTCGAGGGGGAAAAGGGTTCCGTCGATGACGCCGCGCTGCACCGAATCGTAGGCATCGCTTACGGGCATGGTGACGGGGGCAGCACCGAGGTTGATGACGATGTCGGCATTCTCGGCGTTGGCCTTGATGCGGAGGCCCTTAACATCCTTAATGGAATTGACGGCCTTCTTGGTGAAGATAAAACCGGGTGCGGCGCCATGGAGATACATAACCTTGACGTCATCGAATTCCTTGGGCTGGAATTTCTTGTAGTAGGCGTTCGCGAGTTTCGACGACTGGTAGCCGTTCAGGTAGCCCAGGGGCTGCTGCAGGACTTCGGACAGGGGTAGCCTTCCGGGTGCGTAGGCGAGAAGGTTGCCTGCCATGTCTGCGATACCCTTCACCACCGCATCGTAGGCCTGCATGGGAGGAGCCAGGGTGTTGCCGGGGAATGTGGTTACCTTTACCCTTCCGGCGGTGGCGGCCTCGACATCTTTTCCCCAATCCTGTGCCAACTTGGTGATAGGATGGCTTGCGGGCCACAAGAGCGAATACCTTAGCTTGATTTCTTTTGCCTGTGACGCCGCGGGAGCCAGGCTGGCGAAGATTAGCACGACTACCAAACCTGCCCTTACGAAGGCGCTGATACAGGACGCTTTTTTCGACATAATTGCCTCCTAATCAAAACTTCGCAGAATACGTTCAGTGAACTGATTATATCTTGAACTCTTTTTAGGATTTGTCAAGAAAAAAATAGTAATTTTTCAAAACTTGTTCACCCCTCGAAACCCTAAAGCGTCCACTTGTCCTCTCTCCGGCAATCAAAAGTTTATATCATCGTTTCAATAGATATGAAAGGTTTAATAACTATATTACGGGCAGATTATTACGTTTTATCGGAATTCTTTCGCCGCACAGGGTGATTATTGAGTACTGGCTCGTGGAAAAAGAATAAAAAGAGAAATATTAAATTCTTTGTTGACAAATATAAAAAGTGGCGCTTACACTGAATGCGTTCAGTGAACATACTTGGTCAAATGTTTTAAATCACGATAGACGGGGGTATAGCATGGATGGCTTTGTT
>JAVEYV010000074.1:0-8774 GCA_034003305.1 Spirochaetia bacterium
GCCTGGCCGCGATTAAAAAGGGCCAAACTTTGGGACGGACAGTGCTGGTAATTGATTGAAGGGTATGCGGCCCCGCGGCGCGAGCCGCGTTGGCCGATTTTGAACATGGCGAGGCGGGGCAAAGGCTGGCAGGCCTTTGCCGCGCCGGCTAGCGCGGACAATTCTATTTCCTGCCCTCAGCCTCGTCGATAAAGGCTTTCATCACATCGGTGGCCTTATCCAAATCCCTGTTGTTGCCTATATGGCCGAGGATGGAGTCATAGGCGAAGAGTTTCGCGCCCGGAATGCCCAGGGCGACACGGTAGAATTCTTCGGCCGGCGGATAGAGGGCATCGGTATTGACGCCTACCACCAGGGTTTTAGCCTTGACCTTATGCAATTCAGCCTCGACATTGAAAGAAATCATGGCATGATTCCGCCAGATTACATCGTTGGCGTCGGCGCCGGCGTTGCCCATGCCCGCGTCCTCCAGGCCTTTCATGACCGCTTCGGGGCTTCGAAATTGGGTTTGGTAGTAGGCGGGGGCGAAGTACCAGAGATAGGTGCCCATGAAGGCTCTGCGCAGGGCATCCTTAGGTTGTTCGGTGTAATGCCCGCTGCGGTAGGCGGGGTCGGCCTTTATGGTTTCGGACATGAGCCCCCAGATACCCACTACCCGACCGGTGCTCGAGGGGCCTGTGGCCATGGGAATCGCCCAGTCCATAAAATCGGGATAGCTGGTGATCCACTGGAGACTCTGGTGTCCGCCCATGGAACCCCCGGCGACACCCCGAAGGTGGGAGATACCCAAATGCTTGGTGAGGAGAAGGCGCTGGGCTTCGACCATGTCGGCAATGGTGTAGAGGGGAAAGTCGGGGCCGAGTCCCGAACTCGAAGGGCTTGAAGAACCGGGGGAGCCCAGGGCGGAGGGGCAGATTATATAGTAGCGATCGGGGTCCAGGGGGCGGCCTGAGCCGAAGGCTTTGCCGTAGATGGTCGGTCCCTGGATATAGGAGCCGCTCCAGCCGTGGCACCAGAGAACGGCGTTTTCAATTTCGCCGCGGCTATTGAGCCTGGGACTGCCCAGGCTGGCGTACTCCACCACCATTTCGGGGAGATTCGCGCCTGAAGCGAGGCGAAAATCCTTTACGTTGTAATATTCCGGCTTAAGATTTGCCGCGATGCTGTCCATGACACATCCTCCCCGAAACGACTTCTTGTTTAGTTAAGCGCCCTCAGATCCTGGACTGCCTGCTTGCATATCTGCTGAATGAACTTGATATCGGTGCCGTAGCCGAGCATGCGCATGCCCCTATCCTTCCATTTCTTGATCTGTTCGATGCTGGAGAGGTGGATGCCCGGGACGATGTTGTACTTGCGGGAGACGTCGATAACCTTCTGGATGGCGGCTTCGACTACCGGGTCGGTGGCCTTGCCGGGTTTGCCCAGGGAGGCGGAGAGGTCGGAGGGGCCGACGAAGGCTACGTCGATGCCGGGCACCGAGAGAATTTCGTCCAGGTTGTCGATGGCTTCCTTGGATTCGATCTGGACGGCGATGAGGACTTCTTCGTTGAGTCTGGCCATGGTTTCCGAGGCGACGCCGGGATCGAAGTGGGTGTGCTGGCGCTCCAGGGCCATGCCGCGCTCTCCCAAGGGCATGTAGCGGGTCCAGGCGACAATGTTCTCCACGTCCTTTTTGCACTGGACCTGGGGAATGAGGAGACCCGAGGCGCCGATATCCAGGGGGCGGGAGAGGGCTTCGTGGGACTCCCTGGTGGGGGGGCGCACGATGATGGGGATATTGGAAGCCCTGGCGGCCATGACGTAGTCGCTTACGGTCTGAAGATCTAAGCAGGAATGTTCAGTATCGAGAAAGAAAAAATCGAATCCGGCGTTGGCGAAGAAGGTGGCCATGCCGGGGCTCCTGATTTCGGAAATCATGGGGCCGTAGACTGTCTTGCCCTCTTTGAGGGCGCGTTTCATGCTGTTCTGAAATACCATAGGTGCTCCTTACTTGTGCTTCCGGCTCGGTTACTGGTCTTATCAACCCGGCCGGTGCAAAATCTGCGCTGATGCGATAAGGGCAGCCCTTGCGAGGCTGCCCTGCATTTTATTCAAAATCCTTTGTGAGGGCGTCGAACTTTTCTTTTTCGCCTTCGATCATGTGGTAGCAGTGTTCGTCGGCGGGGAAGGCCCCGGCCTGGACGTCGTTCACGTAGGCTTTCATGGCATTGGTGACCACGGTTGCCACGTCGGCGTATTTTTTGACGAACTTGGGCGAGAAGGCCTGGAACTGGCCGATGAGGTCGGCGATGATCAAGAGCTGGCCGTCGCATTCCGGGCCGGCGCCGATGCTGTAGACGGGAATGCTGAGCTTTTTGGCGATAAATCCGGCTACCTCGGGGGGAATGGCCTCCAGGAGGATGAGCTGGGCTCCGGCTTCCTGGACTGCCAGGGCGTCTTCTATAACCATTCGGGCTGATTCCACGGTGCGTCCCTGAGCCTTGTGGCCGCCCAGCTGACCCGAGCTCTGGGGGGTGAGGCCGATGTGTCCGCAGACCAGGATGCCTGCGTCCACCAGGGCGCGGATGCGGCTTGCGACCCGCTTGCCGCCTTCGAGCTTTACCGCGTCGACGCTGGCTTCTTTTAAAAAGCGGCCGGCGTTGATTATCGCGTCGGCGTCGGATACCTGATAGCTTAAAAAGGGCATGTCGCCGATGACGAAGGTGTTGGGGGCGCCCCTGCGCACCGCTTCGGAGTGTACGATGCACTGGTCCATGGTGACCGGAACGGTGCCGGGATAACCGTAGACGCACATGCCCAGGGAGTCGCCCACCAGGAGCATGTCCAGGCCGGCGGCTTCGGCGAAGGTGGCGGTGGGATAATCATAGGCGGTGAGCCAGGTTACCTTTTTCCCTTCCTTCTTCATCTTGTAGAAGTCGTGGATCATGAGTTTCTTTTTCACAGCCTTTCCTCCTTAAGGAAGCGAATATCCCGGGCTATTGTTGGCGCGCCGGGCGCGTGCAATAACTGCCGGTGTCTTACCGTAAATACCGGCCGCCCACCACGTCGAGGGTGATGCCGGTGATGTAGCTGGCTTCGTCGGAAGCCAGGAAGATGACGGCGGCCACTACTTCCCTGGGCTCTGAGAGACGGCGCAGGGGGATATTGGCCACGGTCTTGGCCCGCTCTTCCTCGGTCTTGTCTTCCCAAAGTCCCTTGGTACGGTCGCCGGTGAGGGTGACGGTGGGGGCCACGGCGTTGATGCGGATGTTGTCGGGGCCGAAGTCGTAGGCCAGCTGGCGGGTAAGGCCTTCGACGCCCGCCTTTGCGGCGGTGTACTGGACGCCGGCCATGGTGGCTCTGTAGTGGGCTGCCAGGGCTGAAATGTTGACGATGGCGCCCTTTTTCTTTTCGGCCATGAAGGGTATTACCGCCTGGCAGCAGAAGAAGGTGCCCTTGAGGTTGACGTCGACAACCAGGTCCCAGTGCTTTTCTTCGATTTCCTGGAGGCCGAAGGGGGTGCCCAGGCCGCCGCCGGCGCAGTTCACCAATATGTCGATGCCGCCCCAGGCTTCTTTTACCTTGTTAGCCAGGTCCTGGACCTGGGCTTTGTTGGTAACGTCCACCTTTACGCCCATGGCCTGGACGCCCTTATCCCTGAGGGTCTTTACCGCCTGGTCCAGGCCTTCCTGGAATACGTCGGTGAGTACTACCTTGGCGCCTTCTTCGGCCAGTCCTTCCGCTATGGCAAAACCGAAGCCCCGGGCCGAGCCGGTGATGATCGCCACTCTGTCTTGAAGTCTTTTCATTGCATTTCCTCTTATTTTATACCCTTCCTTCCATGAAGGAAAGGAATTTTTCCACCACCGGATCTATGAATTCCGGATCGTTGATGTGGGCGTCGATTTCGGTGACCGGGATTCTGGGGTCCAGGTTGTCCTTGATCACTGTATAGAAGGCGTGGTCGGCTTCGGGATCCCAGTGGCCCAAGCCTGGGCTGTCGGGATAGGCCATGCCCCGCAAGGGGAGGAAGAGGTGTACCGGGCCCTTGGCCGCGTTGAGTTTGCGGGCGGTGAGTCTGCCGGTTTCGGCCAGTTCTTCGTCGTTGAGCCGCACGAGGGTATGGTGCGGGTTATGGACGATGAGTTTTCTGCCCTGCATGTTCGGGGGAAGTTCATCCTCGGGTCCCTGGACGGTGTAGTAGGCGCTGCCCGGGGCTACTACCTGGGGCAGGCCCATGGCTCCGGCGGATTCGAGCCGGTAGTCGGCGATGGCTCCATGGAGTCCTCGAACGACTCTGTCGCCTATTTCGTGGGTGTTGAGGTCCAGCACTCCCTTGAAATTGCCTTCCCGGATCATGTCTTCCATGGCGATGCCGCCGGTGCCGTTCTGGTGAAAGGCGACCACTTCATAGCCCTTGGACTCCAGGGTGGCTATGGCGCGCATCGCGCCCTGGGTGGTGGTGCCGAGCATAGTCATGGCCACGGGGATCTTGCCCTTGACGTTGACTACCGAGGCTTCGTCGCTCTTAACCATGGCGGCGATGGAGACTGCGGCCTTCCACATGACGCTCCGGGTTACCCTGTTGAGGCCGGCGATATCCGCCACGGAGTGCATGATGATGATGTCTTTGGTCTTGGTGTATTCGCCGAACTTGGCGAGGCCCGTAGCTACGGTTGATACCATGAACTTGGGCACGCCGAAGGGCAGGGCCCGCATGGCGGTGGTGCCGATGTTGGTGCCCTGGTCTCCGCCGATGCTGACCACGCCCTGGATTTTGCCTTCGTCGTAGAGCTTGCGGGTTATGGCGGCGCATCCGGCCATCATGGCGGCAATGCAGCGTCCCTTGTCCTTGGAGGCCAGGAGGGCTTTTAGGTCTTCGCCGGCCGCGGCGGCCAGTTCGACGTTGCCCACGTCGGGCTTGTAGGGAGGATCGGCGAGGATGCCGGGGTTCATCACCATGACGGCGCAGCCCTGGGATTCGATGCTTTCCTTAAGGAAAAGAGCCTCTGCCGCCTTGGTGTCCAGGGTGGCGATGAGGAGGACTGTCTTTTTGGAGTTGTCGGCCATCGTGCTTGCTTACTCCTGCTGGGGTTTGATTATGACCTTCAGGGCGCCATCGATGCGCTCGTTGAAGGTTCTGTAGGCTTCCTCAAACTTGGTTATGGGGAAGGTGTGGGTTACCAGGGGAGCCAGGTTGACCTTGCCGTTGGCCAGGAGGGAAACCGCCCGTGCGACGTTGGCTCTGCTCTCGCCGCGGATTGCGAATATGTCTTTATCATTCAATGACATGTCTTCGAGATCGATGGGAACCGGCTCGTGGGGGATACCCAGGAGGAGCATCTTGCCGTTGCGTTTTAAGGCCTTGATAGCCAGGTCGAGGCCGGACTTGGAGCCGGAGACTTCGATGACATAGTCCAGGCCGATGCCGTCGGTTTCTTTCATGACGACTTCGTAGGGATCTTCTTCGGCGGTGGCGATGAGCCTGTCGGCGCCCAGGGCCTTGCCGATGGCCAGTCTGGAAGCCCGGGTTCCCGAGAGGAAGATGCGGTTGGCGCCCAGGGCCTTGGCGGCGGCCACCGATGCCATGCCCAGGGGGCCGGGGCCGATGACCAGGACGTTCTGTCCGGCGATGTAGCCGCCCATGGTTTCGTAGCCGTAGAGGGCGCAGCCCAGGTTGGTGACCAGGGAGGCTACGTCGAAGGATACGGAATCTGGAATCTTGTGAACGGTGTTGATATGGTTGACCACGTACTGGGCGTTGCCGCCGGGGGTGGTAAAGCCGTTGGCCCTGTGGCCTTTCTTGGTGTTGCCGTAGTTGAGGCAGGAGGTGTAGTCGCCCAGGCGGCAGTTTCTGCAGCGGCCGCAGCCGTTGTGGGCCTCTACCGCCACCCTGTCGCCGATTGCGAATTCGTCCACCGTGTCGCCCAGGGCGACGATGATGCCGGAATATTCATGGCCGGTGATATGGACACCGTAGGGAGGCTGTCCGGGGAAGGCTTTGTGAATAAGGGCGACGTCGGTGCTGCATACGGCGCAGGATTCTACCTGGATAAGCACTTCCTGGGGGCCCGGTTTTGGCACGGGCACCATCTTCATTTCCTGATGGTCCGGTCCCATCAATACCAAGGCCTTCATTGTTTCAGGCAAATTCATCGTATCCTCCCAAATGTTTACTCGAAGACAGGCAAACTTAAATAAGATTGTTCTACAATTATACAAGACATATGGTACTTGTCAAGCAAAGATATAACCAAGGAAATAAATATAATTGTAGGACTGTTCAACAATAAAAACCGGTGGTATCATTCTCACTATGAAAGCATTGGTATTGAAGGCTTACAACGAAGACCTTGTGGCGGAAGAGCTGCCGGTTCCTTCTCCTGGCCCCCTGGAGGTGCTGGTGAAGGTTCATTACTGCGGTATCTGTGGAACTGACTTGAAGATCACTTCAGGGAAGCTTCCTGGTATCATCGCGCTACCTCATGTTCCGGGACACGAGATAGCCGGAGAAGTGGCCGCGGTCGGCGAAGCTGTAAAGGACCTGGCAGTGGGAGATAAGGGTATTGCGTATATCTATACCACCTGCCACGACTGTGAGCTCTGTCGTTCGGGTAGGGAGAATATCTGCTACAACCTGCGCCGTCTGGGCTTCGAGCTGCCCGGTGGATTCGCTGAGTATGTGAAAATGCCGGCCTACAACTTCTGCAAGGTTTCCCCGAATTCCAAGCTGGAGGAGATGGCGGTGCTCACCGACGCGGTGGCCACGCCCTACCATGCATTGAAGAGCATAGCGCCTCTGCGGGAAGGGCAGTCTGTCCTGATTGTGGGCGCAGGAGGCCTGGGCCTGCACGCCGTGCAGCTGGCCAAGCTGAGCGGAGCCAGGGTGGCGGTGGCAGACATAAAAAAAGACGCCCTGGAGGCTGCTGGAAACTTCGGTGCCGACCTTTTGGTGAACATCGCCGAGGTGGATCCCAAAAAAACTATTCTGGACTGGACCGAGGGCAGGGGCGTGGACGTGGTTTTGGAGGGAGTCGGACGGCAGGTTACGGTTTCCTGGTCCCTCTACTGCCTGAAGCCGGGAGGAATCCTTGTGATCATGGGTTACGATCCGCCCAATCCCATTTCGGTGAACACCAAGGACATGCACTACAACGAATGGAAAATCTGCGGAACCAGGGCGGCGACCAAGCAGGACCTGGTGGAGCTAATCGCCCTTACCGAGGCGGGAAAGCTCAAGCCGGTCGTATCCACTATCCTGCCCTTTGAAAAGACCAACGAGGGTCTGGCGGCTGTTGCCCAGGGCAAGACCTTGGGGAGGATCGTGATAAAGGTTTTATAAGCGGTCTTTTTGATAGCGGTACGAAAGTTTCGGGGCCTGCGCTGCGGTGACGCAGCGCAGGCCCCCTATGTTATGGCCGACGCAGAAATGCCTACACCTGCTCGGTCGGCCTGCGCTCACTGCTGCAGCGCAGGCGCTGTCAGCCCTTGTTGCGCTCCACTTCGGCGAATTGTTTTCGGGTGGCCAGAAAATAGAGCAGAGCCGCCAAAGCCAGGCCGACCAGGGCGAGGAAGGATTTTTCCAGGCCCACGCTGCCGGCCAGCCAGGTTACCAGCTTGGTTATTCCCATGCCCCCCAATCCGCCCAGCATCGAGAGAATTCCCAGGGCGAGGCCTGTGACTTCCTTGGGCAAAAGGTGGCTGGCCAGGGCTATGAGGCTGGGCATGAGGCCCGAGCAGGCCAGGCCAGCGAGAGCCAACAGCGCCACCGAAAGGAATCCCCGGCTTAGCCAGCCGCCTGCAAGGGTGAGAAAGAGCAGGGCAAGCAAAAACGAAACGATGGTAGTTATGCGAATTTTCGAAATCAGGGAGCTGACGACTATTCGGCCCGCGCCCTGGAGGACAAAGAATACGGCGAGGACAAGGCTGGCCGAGGGTACGGGAAGGCCCCGAACGCTGCTCAGAAAAAGGACTAATAGGTAGATGGTGCCGAACTGGGCACCGATAGCCAGGGTGTTGGAGAGAAGGACGGAAAGGAAAAGCTTGTTGCTAAACATTTTCTTGTATTTGGCGAAGAGTTCTTTCATAACCCCTGGACCGAAGGTCGAAGAAGGGGCCCCGGCTTTTGTAAACGTGAAGAGAATTCCTATGAGCAGGGCCAGGGAGCCCAGTACCTGGAAAACCCTGTTCCACTTGAAGCCAGCCGATACGAAAGCACTCACCATGAGCGAGGCGAGCACCGAGCCGATGGCGAAGCAGAGGTGGAGGAGATTGAGGTACTTGCCTCGCTGTTCGGGGAAAAGCTGGACGATCATGGTGTTGGCGCCGATAAAAAACAGTCCTCCGCCTACGCCGATTACCGTGAATAATGCCAGGGCTGTTGAAAAATTGCCGAAGGTGCCTAGGCTGAGGGTGCAGAGGCCGTAAAGCAGGCCGCCGAGGGCGAGAACCCTGTTCTTGCCGAAAAAATCCGTAAGCAAGCCGCCGAAGAAGCAGAAAAATGCGTAACTCAGCTGATAATAGGTAGTTACCGAACCGACTTTGCTGATGTCGGCGCCGAAGAATTTCTGAATGGGCGGAAGGCTGGCTCCGATGGTCGAGATAAGGGCTCCGAGAAGTCCCAGAGACATGAAGGTCATACCGAGCACCATGTACTTGTTGCGGATCATAGGGCCTCCTTCCGTTGCTGTTTTTTTAGTTCCTCGAACCTTGTTGTAGAAGCGGTTGTCCTGGTACGGGGCGATATAGTTCTCTTCTTCACCCAATATAGCTACATCAGGGCATACTCAGGC
>JAVEYV010000075.1:0-8773 GCA_034003305.1 Spirochaetia bacterium
TTTCATATCTTTTCTAAATCGCGCAACCTCACTTTCATTCTTGAATACTTTGACGATGCGCCCTTCTTTGGCGAAAAGACCCCCGCCGGGGTATTTTCGGCCCGATGTGACGAGTATTCCATTATGGACAAGCAAGGTCGATGCTTTTTTTACGCTCATGCTTTACCTCCCGGCGCCCAGCAGGTGGCCGCCACCCCGTCGGCCACCTTGGCGCCCAGATCTTCGAGCATCGCCTCGACCCGGCGTCCGTACTCGATGAATACCGCTTTTCGCCGCTCCGCCGGGGACTGCACCGATGCGTCATGAAAGACCACAGCCATGTGGGGCTCGATGGTGAGCCAGCCCGAGTACCCCGAAGCCAGGCAATCGGCCAGTACATCGGCGACCCGGGAGGGGCCTTCGCCGGGGTAGACATAGATTTCCTCACCGGTTTCAGGTTTGCGCCACCCGTCTTTGACATGAAGATGGACTACCTTGGATTTAAGCTTCTGCCAAGACTCCCAGGCATCCTGGTTGGGGTAGGGATGGGGCTTGGAGAAGTCGGGGGTGAGACTGGGATTGCCGGTATCGAAGACAAGGCGCAGGGAGGGCACCGCATCCAGGAGTTCCAGCGTGTGGCCCCAGCTCATGCCGCCGTAGTTAAGGCAGTTTTCGTGCACCGGAGTAATGCCTTCGGCGGCAAAGCGCCCGCAGATCTCATTCAGCCTGACTATCCGCTCAGGTAGCCGCTGGTCGGCCAGGGGGCGCCCTTGCCCGTCCAGGTCGATGGCGTAGCTCATGATGCGGATCATCTTCGTCCCCAGGGCCTTCATGCGGGCAATCGCCCTCTCGACTGCGGCCATGGCGGCGACCCTGTCTTCGTCCACCTTCTTGCCCCAGTTGGCGATGGTGGAACCCAGGCAGTTCACCTCGATGTCAGCCTTGTCCAGGGCACGTCGCACAGCCTCGAAATCCTGGTCGGAGAGATCATGGGCGTTGATCCCGTCCACGCTCCGCAGTTCGATGCCCTTCCAGCCCAGGGCCTTGATTACCTCAATCTGGCCGGCGATGTCGTCGGCCGCTTCGTCGGCGAATCCGCTCAAACGTATCACAGGCACTTCACCTTTACCGGCCTGCCCGACTCGGCGCTCTGGTAGATTGCCTCGATGAGGCACACCGCCTTGGCCGCCTCGACTCCATCCACCAAGGGTTTTCTGCCCTTTTCCACCGCATCGATAAAGTCCAAGAACTGGAGCTTGTGCCCGTGATAGCCGATAGCCGCTGGGTCGGATGCCCCGCCCCCCGAGGAGGTGGCGCTGGCGTAAAGCTGCCGTATCTCCTGATCCGCGGGGCTTTCATCCTTGAATTTCCAGAAAAGCAGATTTTCCTCTTCCATGATCGCGCTGCCTGCGAGCCCAGAGACTTCCACACGCTTGAGAAAGCCAGGCCAGACCGCAGTGGAACCCTGGATTACCCCCAGCGCCCCGTTCTTGAAGCGGATCGAGGCGACGGCGTTGTCCTCCACTTCGATGCCTTGGTGGCCGATGGTGCCCGTCCAGGCGCAGACCTCGTCGGCGTCGCCCATGAACCAGAGCAACAGGTCCACTGCGTGGATCGATTGATTGATCAACGCCCCTCCGCCGTCCAAAGCCTTGGTGCCCTTCCAGCCGCCCTTGCTATAGTATTCCTGGTCCCGCCACCATTTGACGTAGGCCGAGCCCATGGTGAGCTTGCCGAAGCGCCCGGCATCGACCGCGGCCTTGATGGCCGAGGCTGAGCCGTGGAACCGGGAGGGAAAAATGCCTGCCAGAGTGACGCCGCCGGACCGGCAGGCTTCGACGATGGCGGCGCAGCGCTCCCGTGTGGTCTCCAGGGGCTTCTCGATGACCAGGTGCTTGCCCGCGGCAGCCGCCGGCCCGGCGGCGTCCAGGTGCAGCCCCGAAGGGGTGCAGATATTTACCGTCTCAAGGCCCTTATGCGCCAAAAATTCGCCCAGATTGTCGTACGCGGCGCAGCCGTGGGCCTTGGAAAAGGCCTGAGCCCTCTCGGGCACCTTGTCCAGGCAGGCCACTATTCTGGCGCCCGGAATTTCCTTTAAAGCCTTGGCGTGGAATTCAGCGATAAGTCCAGTGCCCACTATTCCAAAGTTCATGTATTCCTCCTGAGATTATTTTTATTCTCTGTCCAGGCGCCTGAAGAGCGCCCGCGAGTTTTCCAGCATTGATTTTGGATCTGTCGGTACTTCAAATATCTCAATACTCCCCCAACCGGAGTAGCCTGACGCTTTAAGAGCCTTCCAGGCCGGCGCGTAATCCGAAGCCCCTGTTCCCGGCGCCTTGCCGTCCGCCTCGTTGAGGTGCACATGGCGTATATAGGGAGCGTAGCGCGCGATGAGCTCGTCCCATTTCTGGGGAAGATGAGCCGAATTGTGGAAATCGAACATGCTGGAAATCGAAGGCGCCCCGATTCGGTCCACCATGGCGGCGGCCTCCTCGAAGGTGGTGACCACATCGGTCTGGTCGGTGGAAAGCTGCTCGATCAGGAGAAAGGAGGCGCAGTCCGAGAGCGTATCGGCCACCGAAGCCAGTCCCTCTTCCAAATACCTGAGGGCTTCCTGGGCGCTGCGCCCCGGGAAGCTGCTCCGCTGCCGGGGCGAACCCAGGATGAGGTTGCCCCCTCCCAGCCTTCCCGATGCCTCGATCAGGCGCTTCAGGTGATCCAGGGACCTGGCGCGCACCGCCGGATCCAATGCCGCGAAGTGCAGGCCGTCGGGCTTGGCCATGAGCCAGTGAAAGCCCGCGTAGGCCAGCCCCTCGCCCTCCAGCACCCGCTTTACTTCGGCAATTCCCTTGCTTATCGCGCCGGATGAGAGATCGCCGAAGACCGTATAAGGCGCGAACTCAACCCCGTCAAAGCCTGCCTGGCGGATGATCGCGCAGGCCTGGGCCAGGGGCAAATCGCCGAAAAGTTCATTGCAGACCGAATATTTCATTGTTCCCCTTTGTACGTTCCAGTATAGGCCTCTGTCAAGAAAAGGCGGCATGTCCGCTCACCCTTCAGGACCCGGCGTTGCTGGCCCAGGCCTGCTGCTGGGCTTTTATCGCCAGCTCTATTGCGTTAAATACCACCTCCTGGCTCATGGAGGTTTCGGTCCTGTCAAGGCAGTCCCGCACCAGGCGGCCGAAGAAGGGGAAGCCTACAGTGCCCGCAACCTTGTAGTGGTATTCGCCCTCGTTGTTGACCAGAATCACATGGTCGCCCTCGGGATCGGCGGCCACATCGATATACTTGCGCAGCTCCAGGTAACCTTCGGTGCCCTGGATGAAAGTGCGGCCATCGCCCCAGGCGCCTAAGCCGTCGGGGGTGAACCAGTGGACGGTCATGTAGGCCGAGACCCCGTTGTCGGTGACGAAGGAGGCGTCGCCGAAGTCCTCGAAATTGGGGTATTGGGTGTACTTGTAGCTGGTCACCCTGGACGAGGTTATGCGGGCGTTCTTCGCCCCGGCGAAAAAGAGAATCTGCTCGATGTGGTGGCAGCCCAAGTCCACCAGGATGCCGCCGTACTTTTTCCTGTCGAAAAACCACTCCGGCCTGGTGGGAAGGCTGATTCTATGCGGCCCCGTGCCGATGATCTGGATCACCTTGCCGATGGCGCCCTCGGAGACGAGCTTTTCGGCATAGACGGCAGCCTCCACATGGAGCCGTTCGCTGTAATAGACGGCGAACTTGCGCCCGGTCTCCGCCACGGCCCTGCGGCAGGCGGCCACATCCTCCAGGGTAGTCAGCGGCGGCTTGTCGCAGAAATAGTCTTTGCTGTGGGCCATGACCTTCAAACCCAGAGCCCCCCGCTCGCAGGGTATGGGAGCGCCGGCGATCATCTGCAGATCGTTCGATTCCAGCACTTCAGCTTCGGATGAAGCCGCCCTGGCGCCGGGAAAAGCCTTGAGAAAGCCCTCTACCTTGGCAGGATCAGGATCCCATACAGGCCCGATTTCGGCGCCCGCCTCGGAGAGCCCGTTGCACATGCCGTAGATGTGGCCATGATCCATCCCAATGACGCCTACCTTGAACTCGCCCTTGGCGCAGACCGGCGCCGCCTTGCCCTTGGGGGCGTAAAATTGTCCGTTGGCCTTTTCCTGCATGCTCCCTCCCCTATTTAGTGCTGTTCCTAATGCGCTTCTGTCCAGTCCTCGAGCTTCAGCCTGAGTATCCTGCCGAAGTCGCGCATGTTGTTGGTAACCAGGACTCCATCATTATACCTCACAATCGCCGCGATGAATAAATCAATCTAAGATCCTATAAAGGGTACCTTACTATACGAAAGGATCCAATACTTCGGTCCAACGTTGACCCGGACTCCGGACCCGGGGTACCCTAGTAGCATGGAACTACACACTATACCTCTCGACCGATTCAAATTCGACCCAATGATCATCAAAAACCGTTGGCTTTTATTGGCTGCGGGGGATTTCAAACCCGGCCAGGCGGCTGAGGTTCTCAAACCTAAGCCCTACAATGCCATGACAATTTCCTGGGCTTCGGTGGGGCAGATCTGGAACAAGCTGTTCTTCCAGGTGGTTGTCAGGCCTTCCCGCTATACCTATGAGCTTCTGGAGAAAAGCGATGGATTTACGCTGAGCGTACTGCCCGGGGCATTGAAGCCGGCGCTGAATCTTTTAGGATCCAAGTCGGGCAGGGATGAGGACAAGATCGCCGCCGCAGGACTTCATCCTGCTGCTTCGAGGCTGGTTTCGGCCCCCTCTTTCCAGGAAGCTGAGCTTGTGGTGGAGTGTAAAAAGATCTACTGGCAGGACATCGATCGGAAGCATTTTCTCGATTCGAGCATCGAGGAGCACTACCCCAAGAACGATTATCATAGGGTCTACTTCGGCGAGATTCTGGCGGTACAGGGTATCGACGTCTACCGAGCATGAGCCTGGTGTCGGTCATGGGTTTGGCAGCTCAAGCACTGTTAAAGGATTAGGTGATGAATGCGTTATTGAAAAAGATGAATTACAAGCTCGGTCCCCTGGTAATTTTGGATGCCCCGAAGGAATTCGAGCCGGTTATAGCCGCATGGAAGTCTGAAGTCGAGGTTCTGCTGAAGCTTCCTGCGGAGGGATCAGAGAATAAAGCCGGCTTTATTCTTGTCTTTACCGCGTCGGAAGCCGAGGTAAAATCCAAGATTCCTCCTCTTAGGTCTCGAGTAGATCCGAGCACTGTATTTTGGGTTGCCTTTCCCAAAAAGACATCGCCTGAGTATTCCTCGGATATCAATCGCGACATTCTGTGGAAGCTGATGGAACCCATGGGATTTTCGCCCAACAGAAATGTGGCGATAGACGAGGATTGGTCGGCTCTGCGCTTCGCTCCATCGAGGCATCCATGAAAATGCAAAGGTTGCGGCGACGCAATTATGATAATGATTTTTCCGCGGAGACGATACATCGATGCGCACATTAATCACCGGCGGCGTTAAATCGGGCAAGTCGAGTTTCGCGTTGAGCCTTGCCGAAGAA
The DNA here is from genome assembly GCA_034003305.1 of Spirochaetia bacterium. Classification (GTDB taxonomy): domain Bacteria; phylum Spirochaetota; class Spirochaetia; order Treponematales; family Rectinemataceae; genus UBA2256. Next base: position 5,499 of record JAVEYV010000075.1, read on the forward strand.
TTTTCCGAGCCCCGATATTTTCTCGCCACAGCCGAGGCTTTCGATGATGAAATGAAAGCGCGCATAGCAAGGCATAAAGAAGAACGGGCTGAACGATTTACCACGATAGAAGAACCTCTCGAAATCGCACAAAAGCTCAGGGAAAACATTATCCTCGACTGCCTTCCCCTCTGGCTCAACAACATGTTCCATTACGGCAGAGAATCATCGCTGGACAAGTCTGTGGATTCGCTCATCGCGAAGCTTCCTGAGAACATTGTACTGGTGACCAACGAAATCGGCATGGGATTCATTCCCGCCGATCCCTTATCCAGGCGCTATGGGGACGCGCTCGGCAGGTTGAACGCCCGCATAGCGACCTCTTGCGATAGAGTGATCCTCATGGTGGCAGGTCAGCCATTGGTGGTCAAAGGTTCTTTAGATTCGAGGTTGGGCGACGGGAATTATTATAAAGCGTTGCGCGATTTTAAGTTACCAATAAACGCCGAAAACCACCACCTTGGGGCTGACGCTCCGTGAAACTTTGCCTTCCATCCTGGCAGCAGCCTGGCTCGTGGCTGCAAAACTGCCTGGCGTTAAAGCCATATTCCTGGGTCCAGGGCATAGAGCTTTTATTTTTCACCTGGGATGCCAAAGTCAAGGCAGAATTTTCCGCCGACCTCGAAGGCGTCAAGCGCCTAACGCGTCGATTTTCTTTCAGCCTTCATTTGCCCGAAATAATGACGCCTGAGACCGAAGAGCTTCTCGCGCTCACCCGTTCCTTTGTCCAGCTTTATGTCTTCCATCCCTGGGAAGAGGGAAAAGATAATGTTTCAATAGAAGAATGGGCGAAGCGGATGGGTTCTTTTCGCAGCGCCTATGGAACAGATACCTTCGTAATGGAGTACACGGGAGAAATTCCATTCAAGCGGGCAATCGAACTGCTGCCCGACTCGCAGATCTGCGCCGACACGGGTTGTCTAGCGCGAAATCTATATTCCCCTGCCGCATGGATACAAGAGCGGGCGCCCTCCATTCGGGAAATCCATCTTCATTCGGCCAAAGGCGGCAAGGACCACCTTGCATTAGGTTCCGGGGATATTTGGCTGCCCGAGCTTGCGAAATCCGCCGAGACTTCGGATTGGCGCATCGTGCTGGAAACATTCAGCCTTGAGGAGAGCTTGGCTTCCTACAAGACCTTGAAGGAGGCTCTCGCATGAAAAAAGCCTCTGGGCCTGCCCGCTTTTTAACAGTGTTCAGCCTATTATCCAGAATACCTGTCAAGCGCTCATTCGAAATTGATTTCAGCCGGGCCGATTTTTGGATTCCCGCAGTCTCGCCCCTTGTATCGCTTGCCTCGATAAGCGGCTTTGCCGCCGGAATGGCATTAACCCGCCACCTGGGACTCGCTGTTATCGCATCAATCGCGCTGCAGTATTTTCTATTCAATTTATTCCACTTCGACGGGCTCATCGATTCGGCCGACGCCCTGCTGCCTGCGGCAACACGAGAACGCCGGCTTGAGATTCTGAAGGATCCCCGGATCGGAAGCTACGGGTTTTTCTGCGGCCTCTTGGCCCTGGCGTTGCGCGCAGGCGCTTTAGCCCTGCTGGCCGAGCGGGGCTTGCTTTTCTCCGCACTGGCCGGAGGGCTGCTGGCGGCTCCTGCGGCAGGTCGTACCGCGGCAGTCCTTGTGGCCTGGAGGCTGAAACCGGCCCGGCCGGATGGCCTGGGAGCCCTCATGAAGGGCTTTTCACTGCGGCGCATTATAGAGGGTTCGCTGGTCGGTCTAGTCCCGCTGGTGGCGTTCTGTCTGCTCACAGGAAGTTGGCGGCTTTTAATCATGGCCCTCTCGGCTTTTATTGTAGGAACAGCGGCAGCCTCCTTTTTTGTAGGCCAAGCGTACAAGCGGGCGATAGGCGGCTTCACCGGCGACAGCCTGGGAGCGGCGATCGAATGGGGAGAGATAGCAACCTTGCTGATCTTAGGCATAGTGCTGCGCTTTTACGGAACAATTATTGTCTAACTATGGTTATGAAATCGCCCAACCACTATGAAGCCTGCATAACCAAAAGGAAGTAGATGAGAGCGATACTGATCCAGCCCCCCTTCACCCAGCTCAATGCCCCCTACCCGGCGGTGTATAACCTCGAGGCCTTCCTGCGCGGCAGAGACATCCAGGCAGCGGCCTTCGATCATTCCATAGGGCTCTATAGAAGAATTTTTTCGAGGAAGGGGCTGACGAAAGTATTTTTCGACGCCCGCGAAGCTTTAAAGAAGGGCTCCAGGACGACCTGCCCTGACCAAGCTGCGGATGCTGGCACGACGGAAATCCAGATCGATCGCTATCTGTCCTATGAGCCGCTCTATATCGAGTGGATCGACAGCATCGTGGATTTTCTCTCAGGCAGGGATCCCGCCATGGCGCACCGGCTCGCCTCGGCTGTCGAGCTTCCGCGGGGGGCCCGCGCTGAGGCTTTCCTTGCCGAGCGGAACGGTCGGATCGGTCCAGACGAGGCCAGGTCCCTGGCGACACAGATCCTGAACGACTTTGGCGACTTTATCTCCTATACCCTCGACTCCGCTTTCGGGACAGTGCGCTATGCCGAACGCCTGGCTTCGAGCCGCGCCGACTTCGGCGAGATTCGCTCAACCCTCGCCTCTTCCTGGCTTATGAACGAATTCTACCTGCCCATGCTGGAGGAATTCTGGTCGGCGCAAATGGCGGGGATCGCCTCCGCTGCGGCGGGCAAGACTTCGACATCAGGCGCGGCCTCAAGCCCGGGTGCGGCCATCGACCTTGTCCTCATCACCATACCCTTTCCCGGCTGCCTTCTCGGCGCCCTCGCATGCGCCCAAGCCGTGCGCACAGCCTTTGGCGAGACCAGCAGGCCGCGCATCGTCTTCGGCGGAGGTTATGTCTCCACCGAACTCCGCGGCCTCCGCGATGCCGGCATATTCGACTTCTGCGACTATCTCTCCTTCGACGCTGGGTATGGAAGCCTCGCCTCCATCATTGAGCGCGAAAAGGCGCCGGCGACAGCGTCCGAACTCTACAGGACGATGTTACGCAGGAGCGACGGGGCTCTTATGGTCGCGGGATTCCCCGAGGGTGATTCAGCGCGCTTCGAGAAGGGGCCTGGCCGCATACTCACGGACTCCGCAGAGGAAAAGCGCTTCGAAGCGCTGGAGCGCGATGCGGTGAAGGGGGTTTTCCCCGATTACCAAAGCGTCGATTTCGACGATTACCTGCGGATTGTGGACTCGGAAAACCCCATGCACCGGCTATGGTCGGA
>JAVEYV010000076.1:0-8743 GCA_034003305.1 Spirochaetia bacterium
TCCCGAGTCCGTGAGGATCATGTCCGAGAGGTCAAAGGTTGAATTTCCCGCAGGGTTTAAATCCTTGAAATGAAGGAATTCCAAATTTCCGACGCCTGTGCTGAAAACAAAAACCTTGTCTGCCGTCGATGACGAGCAGGCTACGTAAAGTCTGTCCCCCGAGGGAGAAAAGCAGAGCGCCTTGACATACTTGAAGTTTTCCAGGTCGCTGCTGTCCGCACTGGTGAGATAGGAAGTAGATGCGATACCCCCATGATCATCCAATCTGCAAAGCCAAATCCATTGTGCACTGCTGGACGCGGCGGCGGCTATAAACCTGCCGTCATTGGATATTGCCAGCCTGTCAGCCGATTTGAGATCGCCTGCTCTGATCCGGCTTCGCCAGAGTCTGAGCCAGGATGCCGAGCCGGGAACGGTTTGTATTCCTGCCGAGCCGGAGCTGTCCAGGGTGGAACCATAGGCAGCGATAAAAGCATGGAGGTATTTATCGGCATCGAAGTCAGAAACGACTATCAAGCCGCTTTCTGAAGCGGCCGCGCAGCGAGCTTCATCGATCGTACCGCTGCCGTTATTTTCAGCACCCCCTGGGCAGAGCGAAGGTCCCATCGCTGCGCGGTAGTCGTAGACGGCCTGAGCTTTCCACGAAAGCCCCTCGACTGGATTGCAGGAGTCCAGAAGCAGGGAAGAAATCCCGAAACGGTGGCTGACTTCCGCTTCCTCGGTAAAATCGATCCGGCTTATGCTCGCTTCCTGTTCCGTGCCAGCCGGCGGGTAGAGAAAGCAGTTCGGCGGAAGCAAAGCCGGTCCTCCGAGGATCTGAACCGCTGGTCCTGCTTCGCCCCCATTCCGGTACCATGTTCGTGCGATAGTATCCCCAGGGCTCGCGTTCACTCCTGAAACAGCGATGGGCAGCAGTGGTCTTCCTTTGGGAACACTGTGTGCAACCGACAACAGCGCCTGCTCCAATGGTTCTTTGGGATAGAGTTCCAGTTCGATGTCGGCCATAGGTATTCCCATTGCGATTGTGCAGGTGCCGCTGCTGCTGTAGCCCGCCAGGATCAGGGCGACGGCTGCGCAGCCGCCGGAAGTAAAACCGTCGGCGGTCTTGAGCTCGAGGCTTAAAAGATAGTAGCCGGCTCCTAGCTCAGGGAAGTCCAGCTGGTTCTCCGACGCAGCCAGGTCGATAGGGATGCTCTGAGGCTGAGAAGGGCTTGGCTGGCCCGGCAGACCCTTGAACCGCAGCGAGCCTACGAGTCTAGCTTCAGCAGGCATCTCGATGTTTTTATCGATCTCCACCGACAAGGATCCATTACCTTCCAGGGGATAGAGCACGATTTCAGCATTGATGGTTCTGCCGGGCTGAAGAATGGAGACGCATTCGCCTCGGGCTAATTCCTTGTTATCTTGAGAAATAACAATAGCTTCGAGAGCCCACTCCCCGGACTCGCATTCCCGGCTAAAAATACCGTCCTGCGACTCCTGGCTGAAGCTAGCCCCATTGGGGCCGCTTCCGCTGAGTACGAATTTGAGCGGTGTCCATCCCCCGCCGGGAAGTATGGGCGAGGTGTTGCCCAGCGAGGGCAGCTCCTTGCTCCCTGTTCGCTCCAGTCCTGTTTCGAAACGGACCGTGGCGCTTATCCTCCCCATCGTGCCCCGCTGGATGCCCGAACAGGATAAAACTGCTATCAGGACTACTGGTAAGACCAAAAAGAGAAAAGGCTGTCTTCGCATTTTTTCTTCCTCCCAAGCATCTTCGTCCCGGAATGCTAAGGCTGCTTCAAAACGCGTCCGCATTTCTCTGTCATTATCCTCATTGCGGCTTAGGGCTGCGGCTTGTATAATCGAATTGTGAAAATATTGATGATCAGCAGCGAGGCTGTTCCCTTCGCCAAGTCCGGCGGCCTGGGCGACGCGGTGAGCGCCCTGGCCGTTTCCCTCTCCGAGCTTGGCCACGATGTGCGGCTTCTCATGCCCCGGTACTATTCGATACACAAGGAAGGTCTCAAAGCGCTGGAAGGACCCATGGGAGTGCCCATGGGAGACGCGGAGCATTGGACCGAGGTGTTTAGCGCCCTCCTGCCCAATTCTCATGTTCCGGTCTATTTTCTGGACTACGAAGCCTTTTTCGGCAGAGGCGGCGTGTACGGGGATTCCAACAAAGAGGAATATTCCGACAATCCACGGAGATTCGCCCTGCTCTCGAGAGCTGCTTTTCAGCTATGCAGAAAACTGGGCTGGATTCCCGACATGCTGCATGCCCATGATTGGCCTACTTCGCTCGTTCCTGTGTATTTATCCACCCTGGAGAGCAATGACGAGTTTTCCAAGACTGCCAGCGTCCTGAGCATTCACAACCTGGGATATCAGGGAATTTATCCGAAAGAACATTTCCCCTTTTTCGGTCTGGACTGGGCTTCTTTCCACGGCGCGGGCCTTGAATTCCACGACTCCATAAACCTTCTTAAGGCGGGCATCTGCAGCGCGGACTGCCTCAGTACCGTATCGCCCACCTATGCGAGAGAGATTCAGACACCAGCCTACGGCTTCGATCTGGATGGACTGCTCCGCTACCGAAGCAGGAATCTGGTAGGCATACTCAACGGTGTAGACTACAGGGTCTGGAATCCCGAAATCGATCCTTATATTCCCGCCACCTATTCGGTGCACAGGATGGAGGGCAAGGCTGTCTGTAAAAAAGCCCTTCAGGAGAGCTTCGGCCTTTCCCTGGATCCCTCGCTACCCCTTATCGGCATGGTGGCTCGCCTGACCGAGCAGAAGGGGATCGAAGAGATGTTCAGCAAAGGCTTCGGCGCAATTCCCGAGGTTTGCAGAAGCCTGGCGGTACAGTTCGCAGTCATCGGCTCAGGGGAAGCCTGGTGCGAAGAAGAACTGACAAGGCTTTCGGAGCGCTTCCCCAACTTCAAGGCAAAAATTGGCTACGACGACAAGCTCGCCCACCTGGTCGAGGCCGGAAGCGATTTCTTTCTGATGCCCAGCCGCTACGAACCCTGCGGCCTAAACCAGATGTACAGTCTCCGTTACGGAACCCTTCCCATCGTACACAGAACCGGAGGTCTGGCCGATAGTGTTCAGAATTATGTGCAGGAAACCGGGGACGGTACCGGTTTCATGTTTGACGATCTGACTCCCCGGGCTCTCTATAATACTATTGGCTGGGCTGTCTGGGCTTGGTACAATCGCAACACCCATATCGAAATGATGCGCACAAAGGCCATGACCCGGGTATTTTCCTGGGAAAAGTCGGCCCGGGAGTATACTGCTCTCTACAGCAGGGCTCTTGCCCTCGGACGTTCCCGGTTTCTGTAACCTCGGGTTCGACTCTTGCTTTGGCTTATATATTTTAATCAGAGGTTAGGGTGAAAAAAGAAGACAAGGTATACGACTACAACAGGGAAAAGGTTCGAGAAAATCTCCTTTCGAGCTTCAGAAAAACCAGGGGCGAGTCCACGGTCGCCGACATAGCGGCGCTCACAGGGCTTCCCCTTCATCAGATAAACGCCGAACTCCCGGCACTTTCTGACGAATACGGCGCCAGGCTCAAGGTTACCGAAAAGGGTGAGCTCCTCTATTCCTTCCCGAAGGGTATGAAGAGCCGCTACAAGGGCTTTGGCCCCAGCGCAAAGCGCTTCTTGAAAACCCTGGGAAAAGCTGCGGCGCAAGTATCCAAATTTGCCTTCAAGGCCTGGATCCTCGTCATGCTCGGCGGGTATTTTGTCGTATTCCTCGCCTTAGCCCTTTTTGCCCTGCTTGCCTCGGTGGCGGTGCAATTCGGCGGCAGCGGCCGCAGCGACTCCAGAAGCAGTTCCAGGGGCGGGGGCTTGGGCGGCCTCTGGCTCACCACCAGGCTCTTCGACAGCCTCATCCGCATTTGGTTTTATTCTGAACTTTTCAAACCTCCCCAGGATCGCTTCGGGCGTAGCAGGGTAAAGCCACAGCGCCGCCCTCTGCACAAGGCCGTTTTTTCCCATGTTTTCGGCGATGGCGACCCCAATGCCGACTGGAAGGAAGTGGAAAAAAAATCGGTTATTGCCTTTCTTCAAACCCATAAGGGCATTATCAGCATGGCGGAATTCATGGCGATCACCGGCCTGGAGCCCGATGAGGCAGAAATCGCAATAAACAAATACCTGCTTGAGTTCGAGGGCAGTCCAGAGGTCAGTCCCGAGGGCAGCATCTACTTTACTTTTCCCAGCCTCTTGAGCCGCATGGGCAGCACACCTGAGTTCATCGGATCAAGCGTCAAGCTTAAACGGCTGCATAGGTTTTCTTCGAACAGCCCCAAGGCCGACAGAACCTTCAGGCTGATAAACGGGGTAAATATTGTTTTCGGCGGTTACTTTCTCTATCACGTTTTCAGCCTCGGCGGGGCCTTTTACATCTCCACCCCCAAAGGGCTGGCCCTCCGCGGCGGATTGCCCATTGTCTATTCTGCCACAGGCTATCTTTTACAGAGCCTGGGCGCGATGAATCCCCTGTCCATCATCCTCTGGGGTCTCGGTGTCGTGCCCCTGGTCTTTTCCGCATTCTTCTTCGCCGTGCCGATCCTGCGCGCTATAAAGCAAAATGCGGATAACGAAAAAATCAAGGTTGAAAACCTCCGGAGAATCGTCTACCGGAATATCCTTTCAGGCGATGGTATTGTCAGCGATTCAGCGTTGGGAGCCCAGATCGAGGAAGCCAAGCCCTCGGACCCGAAGGCGATTGAAAAAATCAGCCTGCGTCTCGCCGCCTGGTCAAGGGCTGAGCCGAAGGATGAGGGCTACGAGTTTATCGAGCTTAAGCGGATCCAGAACGACATGGAAAAACTGAGAGCCTCGGTGGACCTTGACAGCTTCACTCCCGGAAAAACCATTTTCGATACCGAGTCCTGAGTCCGGTTCGCTAATCCTTGATCCGCTCCAGCTTCCTGGTGTACTTAGGAAAAAACTGGGCTATCTTGCCGGTTTCGAACTGGACGATAACCAGGGGGCCTGAGCTTTCGGTCATGCTAACTTTGATTACCGAACCTTTGCCGTATTCGTCATGATAGACTGACTGTCCTCGTTTCCATTCCGACCCCGCTCCCGTACCGGCCTCCGAGCGAGGGGCCCCCGAAGAAGCCGAAGAGGTCGAGCTGGTGGAGTATGCGGAGGAAGCTGCAGCGCTTGAAGGCCTAGCCCCATAGCTTCCCGCTTTAGGGCTGTCCGAGGAGCCCGTCGATCCGGCAGTGCGCTGGGACCCGGGAAGGACCCGCCGGGGGGAAAAGCCGGCTTGAGGTCTCGAGACGCTGGCCCCGAGCTTCCAAAATTCGTATAGACTCGGATCCATTTCGGTAAGGAAGCGGGAGGGACTTGTTTCGATGATCCTTCCCCGGATGCGCCTCCATCGGCAGGCGCTCAAAAAGAGCCTGTCCTTTGCCCGGGTCAGGGAGACATAGAAGAGCCGCCGCTGTTCTTCCAGATCCTCTCCCTCTTCGTCGTCCCGGGGGAAAAGCCCCTGTTCAAGTCCGGTGACAATCACGCAGGGAAACTCCAGTCCCTTGGTATTGTGCATGGTTATCAGCGTTACGGCGTCCGCGCTCTCGCCCTCTCCCCCAGCCTGAAAACTGCGGTCCAGCTCGATAGTCTCGAGAAATTCCGCCAGGCCTTCCCTGGCCAGAGGATAGAGGGACGATGCGTTGATAAGCTCGTCCATGTTGGCCAGTTTTTGTGTGCCTGCTATCTCGTCCTGATCTCTATGATAGCCCACAAGGCCGCTTTCCTTGACGATTTTTTCCAGCAAGACCGCAAGGGAGGCGCTTCCTGCGTCATCCCCGCCTTTGTTGTCCCTTCGCGCCTCAGCCCTTGCTTCTTCTCCGCCCCGCTTTCCCCCGTCCGAGAGGGAGTAGGGTTCATCCTGACTGAGCGCCGTGCCGAATAGTCCGGCCGCCCTGTCCAGGAGTCCCAGGAACTGATCCATTCCGGCCTTGCCTCGGCCGCGAAGCTGTTCCTTGCTCAGACGGCAAGCCTCGATGGGTGAAAGCCCTTCGCGGACTGCCTTGTCCAGAATGCCCTCCACACTGCCTTCGCCCAGGCCCCGGGTCGGCTTGTTCACTATCCGCCTGAAGGCAATCTCGTCCCGCGGATTGAGCAGAAGGGAAAGGTAGGCCAGGAGGTCCTTTACTTCCTCGCGGTCGTAGAATCGCAGGGCGCCCACAAGGCGATAGGGAATTCCGCGGCGGGGAAACTCTTTTTCAAAGGCCAGGGATTGGGCATTTGTCCTGTACAGAATCGCCACATCGGAGAGCGAGGCGCCCTTTGCCTTCATATCCCCAATAATCCTGGAGCAGAAGCTCACTTCCTGATCCTGGTCGTCCAGCAGGGCCAGCTGAGGCTTCGCGCCTCCGGGCCTGGTCGCCCGCAGAGTCTTGCCCAATCTTCCCGAATTGCGGGAGACCACATCGCCGGCGATATCGAGTATTGATTGATAAGATCGATAATTGCGCTCTAACTTGATCGTCTCTGTTCCGGGGAATATCGAAGAGAAACTGAGGATATTGCGAATCTCCGCGCCGCGGAACCGGTAGATGGACTGATCGTCGTCGCCTACCACGCAGAGATAGGTGTCGGGGCTGAAAAGTCGCTGGAGGAGGAGAAACTGTGCTACGTTTGAATCCTGGTATTCGTCAACCAGTACTACTTTGAAGCGCTGCCTCGTCCGCCGGGCAACAGCCTCGTCCTTCTCAAGGATTTTCGCCGGCAGCCGTATCAGATCGCCGAAATCCACGTTGCCCGTCGACCTTAGTCGTTCTTCGTACAGCGAGTAGATCCTTCTGAAATCATCGTCCCTTATTAGAGCGGCGAGACTGGGCGAGTCCGGCTCCAGGCCATAGTCCTTGGCTCTGGCGATGAGGGATGCATAGCGTCTGCATTCTGGTTTGCCCAGGTCGGGCAGGAGGGCATGCACCAGGGTAGCCGAATCCTCGTCGTCGTAAATGACAAAATTTGAATCGAGCCCCAGGGTCTGGGCATTGCGCCGCAGAAACCAGGAGCCGAAGGAGTGAAATGTACGTATCACCGCCCGTTCGCAGGAGGCTTCCAGCAGGGCCGCCCGTTCCCGCATTTCCCGGGCTGCCTTGTTCGTAAAGGTAACCGCGAGAATCGATTCGGGGCTGATGCCCCGTTCCCGTACCAGATAGGCTATTTTAGTGGTTATTACCCTTGTCTTGCCCGTCCCCGCTCCGGCGAGGATTAAGAGCGGGCTGCCCTCATGGAGGACCGCCTTCAGCTGTTCGGGATTGAGGCAGGCAAGATAGGGGGGCAGTCTGTCCTTTTCAGTCACGGCGTAGTGGTCCCGTCGCCGGCAAGCGGATCTGCTTCAAAATCGACACCGTTGACCGCGCTTATTCGCACCATCGCCCTCTGCCCCGGTTCGAGCCTCGCCTTTACCAGGGTCAGGCCGTCCACATCCGGCGCCTGCATCCAGCCTCGGGCAAGGCAGAGCGAGGCACCTTCCACAGCCTCTTCCACCAGTACCTCGACTTCTTTCCCGATAAAGCGCCGCAGCCGTCGGGCGGTGATGGGCTCCTGGGCTGCTTCGATCGAGGATTTTCTGGCTTCGGCCAGCTTTTTCGCCACCCTGGCTTTCATGGTATAGGCGGGAGTGCCTTCTTCCCGCGAATAGCTGAATACGCCCAGCCAATCCAGGGCCGCTTCCCGCTGGAAGTCCTGGAGAACTTTAAAGTCCTCTTCCGACTCCCCGGGAAAACCCACCAGCATGGTGGATCTGATCATGGACTCAGGCAAGGTTTTTCGTATTCTCTCTATGAGCTTAAGATAGCCGCCGGCCGATCCTTGACGATTCATAGCCAGTAGTATTTTTTCTGAGGCGTGCTGAAAGGGAAGATCGAAGTAGGGAAGGATTTTTCGGCTGGAGCTCATGATCTCAAGCAGGCCTTCGGGGAAGTGGTCGGGATGGATATACAGCACCCGCAGGCGGAAATCCCCGTCGATACGCTCCAGGCGCTCCAGAAGCCGCACAAGATCGCTCTCGCCGGAGCTGTCCCGGCCGTAGGCGCCCAAATCCTGTCCTATGAGATTGATTTCGAAAATACCCCTGGTGGCCAAGGCTTCGAGTTCGGCGGCCACATCCTCGATGCTTCTCGAGCGCAGGCTTCCCCTGATGAGAGGTATGGCGCAGTAGCTGCAGCGGTTGTTGCAGCCCTCGGTAATTTTAAGGTGCGCCGAGCCGGGATAGTCGAACAACCTTCGTCGGGGGAAAAAGCTCGCGGGAATGTTCGCCGGCTGTTCGACGACGATACTGCTTCTGTAGCCTTCTTCCAGATTTCGCATTGCCTGGGAGATAAGGGAGAGGTCGGCGTTGCCGAAGACCCCGTCGGCTTCTGCCATCTCAGCCATCAGGGCTTCCGGATAGCGTTGGGCGAGGCAGCCGGCCACAAGAACCTTTTTATCCGGCCAGAAGCGCTTTATGGTAAGCGCAGCGTCGATAGATTCCTTTTTTGCGGATTCGATAAAACCGCAGGTGTTGACGATTATGCAGTCCGCCTCGTCGCCTGTCGGAACATAGCGATGACCAGCCGCCTCGAGCAGGGAGGCCAGCTCCTCGCCGTCCACCTGATTTTTTGCGCAGCCGTGATGATCGATAAAAAATTTCAATGCAAACCTCAGTCGAGTTCGGAAGAAGTAAGGGCCCAGTTTGCGCTGTCCGCCTTGGACCAGGCAAGCCGTTTCACCGCTATCTCTCC
>JAVEYV010000077.1:0-8736 GCA_034003305.1 Spirochaetia bacterium
GAACGATGCAGCCTGCCAACTCCATCCCGCCGTGAAAGACGCCCATAGCCTAGAACAAACTCCCCCGGGCTTCGCGACACCAGCCGTTTCCCTGTAGAAATTACTCAACTTCGTAGTCCTCAATGGCAAAGGCCTTGGTCTCCCGCACGCCGGAAATGGAGCTTTCGAGGTTCGCATTTATGCCCGCGGTTTTCTGTTTGACATCCAAAGCCGCCTTGGCCAGAACCTTTCTTCTCCGGGCGGTAAAAATGACAATTACAGGTACAAAGACAGCCAGCACCGCCGCCAAAGGCCACCAGATAAATGCCATGGCTATGAAAGAGCCTGTCAGGGTAATGGCGGAAATGAAGAGGTCCTCAGGTCCGTGGTGGGCTAGCTCCACAATCTCAAAAAGATCGCTCACCACCCTGGACATGAGATGGCCTGTTCGGGTTTTGTCATAGAACGAAAAGGGCAGTTTCTGCAGATGGACAAAGAGGTCTTTCCGAATATCGGTTTCCATCCTCACGCCCAGGAGATGGCCCCAGTAGGTCACTATGTAATGAAGAAAGCCCCTCAGGACAAAGGCCGCCGCCACAGCTCCCACCAGAATCGCGAAAAGCCCCCAGGCTTTCTGGGGTATGAGCGTGTTGAGCGAATACCGGGAAAGCAAGGGAAAGCTCAGGTCGACCAGGGATATGATGAAGGCGCAGCCCATATCCAATAAAAAGAGGCGCATATGAGGCTTGTAGTAGCCTAAAAAGATTGCAAGCTTACGCTTCGAGGCAAAGGGATTGAGACTCAAGGATTTTTCCTCCGGAATTTTGTCCGAATGATACCCCGCAGGCGCTGAACTATTCAACCGCGCCATATCGTTTGCGAGGCTCTCCATCAAAGATGGCGGCGCTCAAGATCCCTAAAAAACCTGTCAGTCGGTAATCTCGATCAGAAGACCCTGAAGTTTCAGCGTTTCGGGCTCCATGTCCCTGACATGACCTTTCAGCCTGTCTATCTCGTATCGCAACGATTCAACTTCGTCCTGCAGCCCTGAAATCCGCTCCCTCAACTCGAGGATGACATCGATGCCCTCTTTGTTGATGCCGAGAGCGCGATGAAGACTGATGACCTCATCCAGCTTTTCTAGATACTTCGCCTCGATTTCCGCCTCACCATCGACGACGGCCAGGGGGTAGAGGCCGAATTCGGAAAAGTCGCGGATGAGTTCAAGATCGATATGATAGAAATCGCACACCTCGCTGAGCGATATCATGGTTTGTCGTTTCATTCCTGCTCTCCTCGGACTTTTTCGTCCCTCAGCGCGGCGAGCTCGCGCCAGAGCTTCTTTTCCTGGGACGTGAGGTTCTCGGGCAGCTGGAGAGTCACCCTGAGAAAGAGATTCCCTTGATTCCCGGGCTTTCCGTAGACGGGATATCCCTTCCCCTTGAGCCTGAAGACAGTTCCGTTTTTGCTGCCAGGAGGTATCTTGAGTTCAAAACTACCAGAAATCGTTTTGACCTTCAGGGTAGACCCCAACATGGCTGAATAGACGCTCACGGGGATATCCTTGAAAAGATCGGTTCCCTCGAGCTTGTACTCGGGATGCGGCTTTATGATGAAGGTTATGAAAAGATCCCCGTTTTCGCCGCCCTTGGGGCCGGGGCCGCCTTTCCCGGCGATCTTGATCTTCTGTCTGTCCCAGATCCCCGGCTTGAGGGTGAGTCTGATTTTCTTGTCCCCAAGCGAAAGAATCCTGGCGCCGCCTTCATAGGCTTCCTCCAGGCTGATAGGCAGCTCGGCGCTCATGTCCTGACCTTTGCGCGCAAACCTGGCGCCTCCCCCGCCCCGGAAATTCTGCCCGAAAAGCCTTGAGAAAAAATCCGACTGACCCGAATCTCCGCCGAAAAGATCTTCCCAGTTCGCGCCTGAAGCGTCGAAAGCGCTTTCCTGGCCGCCCCCGCGGGAGGCGTACTTGGACCAGTCGAAATTATCCGCCTGTCCGGAGTGCTGGTGCTGTTCCCAATCGGCTCCGAAATCGTCGTATTTTTTCCTTTTTTCATCGTCATTCAGCACCTCATACGCTTCCGTAATTTCACGGAACCTGGCTGCGGTGTTTTTATCGGTCGTGTTGACATCGGGGTGATATTGGCGCGCGAGTTTCCTGTACTGCTTTTTCAGTTCATCCTTGCTCGCGGTTCGTTCGACGCCAAGCGCCTTATAGTAATCCTTTACTTCCATCCTGCGGATCCTTCAGCTCGATATAGTTCAATATACTGAAATTATCACCGAGCCGGCGCGATCGAAGAACTACTAAGTATTCAAGGATAGAGGAGTCGCATCTTGCGCCCCGAATTCGAAGACTTGAAGCGTTTCCGCGATCTGTTGTTCAGGATCAGCCGGGGCCGGCCACTCAGTGACATAGCCAAGGCAAGGACAAACAAACCGGGTTTCACCTTTTATCACCTGCCGCCGGTAATGGACATGGCCGCAGACAGCCATCTTCGCCCCATAGCGCTGTGCCAACTCCCCATATTCGGGGCTACCCAGGAAAGCGTTGAAATACTTCCACTGAGACCCGGGATTCTGGACGGTGAATTCCCTGATTTGCACCACATGGGTTACAAAGAGAATTTTTTGCTCGGTGGCTCCGTCGCCAAGGCTCGCCGCATTATCGGCAGTCTGTGTCACGTTGGCCGCCGCAGCAATAAAATTCGCGTTGGCCGCCGCACTTCCATAATTTACGTTGTGCGACATATTAAATTTATTCGCGTTGGCCGATTCTTCAAGACGCGACTCTAAGCGTTCCATAAAAAGCCGGTGCATATCAAGGGTGGGCCTGTCCCAGATTGATTTTATCTTGTCCTGCCAGGTGCGGCCTCCGTGCTTCATTTTCTGGAATTCCGCCTGGGAAAAAGAAGAATCGCCGTAGGCAAAGTCGTACCAGCCCAAATCGCCCACAATGGTCCAGCCGCCGGGAAGCGAAACCGCTCCCCTGGCCAAGTTGCCCGGATGTTCCAGCAGGGCCTTGTAGCTATCCCAGGCCTTGCGCCCCGGATAGTTTTCATTCCAGATGTCATGGTTGCCCGGCACGAAGAGCAGCCGGACGCCCGAGGCATCTTCAAGCGCCCTGATAGTTTTGAGGGTTAGCGCATAATCCGAGGAAATATCTCCGGCCACGAGAAGAATGTCCAGCTTGCGCCGGGCGGATTCCCGGGCGAGGAGGCCGGTAACCACCTCCTCGCCCTCGATCCTGTTCAAATCGACATGGATATCAGAAATTAGCCCAATGCGAACGCCCACCTGCCGCCCCCGAAACCTTAAGAAGATCCGTTAAGCCTGGGGTTAAGGCGCTCCGACAGGGTGTCGCCGATAATGTTGAAGGACAGGACGGTGAATGCCAGCACCAGGCCGGGATAGATCGCCAGCCAGGGCGCTTGCACCAAATAGTTTCTGGCGTCCTTCAGCATCAGGCCCCAGCTCGCCTCGGGGGGCTGGGTGCCCACGCCGAGGTAGGAAAGCGAGGCTTCGGTGACGATGGAAAGGGCGAAGACAATGGAGCACTGCACCACTACCTTGCCCAGAATGTTGGGAATTATGTGCTTGAAGACAATCTTGACCACCGGAGTTCCCAGGGCGCGGGCGGCTTCAACATAGCCCTCGCCCTTGATGGCCATTGTCTCCGCCCTGACGAGCCTGGCGAACACGGGGCTGGAGATAATGCCCAGCGCGAGCATTACCTGCACCAGGCCGTATCCCAAGAAGGACACCACCGTGATCGCCAGAAGTATCGTCGGAAACGATAGAATTGAATCCATGAACAGCATAAGAACGCTGTCCAGATTTTTCGAGCCCAGGCCCGCCAGGAGCCCTATCGTGCCGCCCAGGAACAGGGCGATGGAAACGGTGACAATGCCCACGATGAGGGCCGACCTGGATCCGTAGATTATCCTCGAAAGCACATCCCTGCCGTAGTTGTCGGTGCCCAGGAGGTTTTCCAGCGTAGGCGCCTTGAAGCGCTTGGACAGAAACTGCTCCGTGGGCTTGTAGGGAGCCACCAGGGGGGCGGCCAGGGCCGCACCAACCAGAACGAGCAGGAAGAGGACAGCCAGGGAAAAGAGAATCCTCTGCGATTTACGGGCCGCTATCATATTACTTCAACTCTGTCCATCTGAAATCGAAGGTGTCGATATTCGGGGTCATCCTGAAATCCACCACATTCGATCTGGTAGCGCCGTAGCGGAAGGAGGTTCCCAGGTAGAAGTGGGGAAGGTCCTTGGCCATAGTATCCAGCACTTCGGTGTAGAGCTTCTTGCGCTCGGCGAAGTCGGAAATGGTCACGGCCTTCTTGATCTTGTCCAGCACCGAAGCGTTCATCCACTTGACGTATTTGCCGCCGCCGTAGCCGGCCAGGGTGCCGTCGGGATCGAGCTTGCCGGTATGGCTGATGACCGTGAGGTCATAGTTGCCGCCGGTATAGACCGAGGAGAGCCAGGTAGACCAGTCCACCAGCTGCAGTTTCACGTTCATGCCCACCTTCTCCAGCATCTGCTGATACAGTTCGGCGGCCTTGACGTGCAGGGGATAGTTCTGGGGCACGGCGATGGTAAATTCCTTGTTCCCCACGCCTGCGTCCTTCAAAAGCTGTTTGGCTTTTTCGGGGTTGTAGGGGTAGTAGGGGAAATCCGTGTAGTAAGCATTGCCGGTATCCATGAAGGTATGGCCGACCTTGCCGCCGCCATAGGCCACATCCATGACAACCTGCTTGTCGATAGCGTGGGAAATGGCTTGGCGCACCCGGAGGTCGTTCAGGGGAGCCCTGGAGTTGTTGATGCCCATGACCATGATAAGTGAAGACAGTTCTTTCTTTATGACGACTTTGTTGTTGCCTTCAAACACGGGAAGGTCTTCGGGGTCGACAAACTCCACCGCCTCGATGGCGCCGGAGAGAAGTCCCTGCACCTGCACGGCCCGTTCGGGGATGATATTGAACTCCACCGCCAGAAGCTTGGGCAGGCCCTTCATCCAGTAGTTGTCGTTCCTGGCCATGGTGATCTTGTTGTCCCGCACCCACTTTTCGAACTTGAAGGGACCAGTTCCCACTGGCTCGGAGGCAAAATTATGCCCGGAAGCGATGAGCCCCGAGGGAAGGATGGCGCCCCAGCCCGAGGCCAAGCTGGCCAACAGGGGGGTATAGGGCGAACTCAGGCTGAAGACTACGGTGTAATCGTCGGGAGTCTCGATGTTGGCGATAACCGCGAACTCACTTGCCTTGGGCGAGGCGGTTTCCTTGGCCTTGATGCGCTCGAAGGTGGCCTTGACGTCCTTGGCGCCGAATTTTTGGCCATTGTGGAAGACCACGTCCTTGCGAAGCTTGAAGGTCCAGGTCTTGCTGTCCGCCGAGGCTGTCCAGCTCTCCGCCAGGGCGGGAACCAGATTACCCTTGGTATCGGGCTCGATCAGGGTGTCATAGAAGCTTTTAAGCACCTGAAAGGTTAGGGTTCCCGAGGTCTTGTGGGGATCCAGGGTGTCCGGATTTCCCGACAGACCGAAGTTGAGGATACCCTTGCCCTGGGCGAAGGCGCTGCTGGCGGCGAATACCAGCGCCAGAACAAGCAGGCTAAGGATGATTCTTTTCTTCATCACGCTCTCCTTTTTTTACCGACCTGAACGCCAAACCGAGGAACGAAACCAGAAGTCCCGGTCCATGGTCGCGGCACTGTAGCCGGTCATACTTTGTGACAGGACACTCTGTGTCCCGAGGGCACAACGTGCCCTATCTCGATATCTCGCAGTGAAGGGGCCGACGAGATACACTCGCCGTCCCCGAGGGGACAGAATGGATAATAGGGACAGGCCTTCCCGCCCTGGGCCTCTTTTTGCCGGGAAGCCACCCGAACAGCCATGGTTTCCACCGATTCCTCGTCGGCGGTCATGTCTTCGGCCCCGCTGCGCTGGGCTCCGCCGGGAATGGATGCCAGAAGCCTGCGGGTGTAGGGATGCCGCGGCGATGAAACCAATGCTTCCGAGGGAGCTTCCTCCACGATCCTTCCCTTGAACATTACACCTATAGTGTCGCACATGTACGACACGAGGTTAAGATCATGGGAGATGAACATATAGGTAAGAGAGAATTCTTTTTTGAGGTCCGAGAGCAAATTGATGATTTGAGCCTGAATCGATACGTCCAAGTTGGATACCGGCTCGTCCAGGACGATGAAATCGGGGTCCATGGTCAGGGCTCTGGCCACGACAATGCGCTGCTTCTGGCCGCCTGAGAACTCGTGGGGGTAGCGGTTCCGGTAGGAGTAACTGATGCCCACCAGCTCCAAAAGCTCCTTGATGCGCTTTACCCGGTCGGCCTCGGGAACCTTCCGGTTGATAAGCCCTTCGGACATCGAATCGTGAATGCTCATCTTAGGGTTCAAGGCCGAGTTGGGATCCTGAAACACGATCTGCATCCGCTTTCGGAATCCCCTCAGCTCCTTGCGGTTCAAGGCCCCCAGCTCGGTGCCGTCGTAGAGAATCTTGCCCGAAGTTGGCGGGTCCAGATAGAGGATAGACCGGGCGAAACTCGTCTTGCCGCAGCCCGATTCCCCCACCAGGCCGTAGCTGCTGGTTCGCGGTATAGCTAGGGAAATTCCGTCCACGGCCCTGAATCCCCGGGATGCCCCGCCGATTCCCCTGCCGCGGAAGATCTTAACGATATCCTTGCACTCTATTAAATTGTCCATGACTCACCTGCATGATGGCACGCCGCGGCATGCCCGTTTTCCTGTTCCCTTAGTTCCGGATTCTCGGTTTTACAGCGTTCGTCCGCCAAGGGACAGCGCGGATGGAAGGCGCAACCCGTCGGCGTGGCATCGGCGTCGGGAACGCGGCCTGGAATCGTCGCCAGGCGCTGGCCCCGCCTGCGGGCGTCGGGAATCGACAGCATCAGAAGCTTTGTGTAGGGGTGAAGGGGATTGTCGAAAAGTTTCCCCTTGGTCGAACTTTCAACGATCCTTCCCGCGTAGATCACCGACACCCTGTCGGCGACTTCCTTGACCACGCCCAGGTCGTGGGAGATAAAGAGGACACCCATGCCTAATATATCTTTCAGCTTTTTTATCAGCCTGAGAATCTGCAGCTGGAGCGTGACGTCCAGGGCTGTGGTGGGTTCGTCGGCGATAAGGAACTCGGGATTGCAGGAAATCGCGATGGCTATCATAGCCCGCTGCTTCATGCCTCCAGAAAGCTCGTGGGGATAGGAATCCAGAACACGGCCGTCCTTGCCCAAACCTACCAAACCTAAAAGCTCCTTGGCCCTTTCCCGGGCTTGCTCCTTATTCATATCCAGATGGAGCTTCAGCATTTCGGTGATCTGCTCCCCAATCTTGAACGCGGGGTTAAGGTACTTGGACGGCTCCTGAAAGACCATGGCGATCTTTCTGCCCCGGTACGTTCGCATCTCGGGTTGAGTAAGGCTGAGGAGGTCCACCCCGTTGAAGAGTATGCGCCCTGAGGTGTATTTCCCCGGCGGGGATGGCAGAAGCCCGATAATACAGGTGGAGGTTACCGTCTTGCCCGAACCGGACTCGCCCACCAGGCCGTGAATTTCCTCACGATAGAATGAAAGGTCGATGCCCCGCAGCGCATGGGCTTCCATGGCTCCATGGGTAAAGCAGACCCCGAGGTTTTCTACTTTCAGCAGTTCCTTATTTTCAGCCATCATTCGACCCTTATCTTAGGATTGACAACGCTGTAGAGGATGTCGGCCAGGAAGTTGATGAGCGAGAATACGATGGCCACAAATACAACCCCTCCCTGTATTAGTGTGAAATCTCTTTGATAAATTCCGAAGAGGAACAGCCTGCCCAAGCCAGGAAGGGAGAAGACCTGTTCGATGATGATCGCCCCGCCCAGCATGTAGCCCAGTTCGATACCGGTGATGGTGATAACCGGCAGCAGGGCGTTTTTAAGGGCGTGCTTGTATTTGACCATGCGCTCGGTGAGTCCCTTGGCCCGGGCTGTAATGACGTACTCCTTGGACAGCTCTTCCACCATGGAAGCCCTTGCCAGACGAAGGATTACCGCCGCTCGCCCGAAGCCCAGGGACAGGGCGGGGAGAATATAGTGGGCGAAGGATTCGGATCCGAAGAGGGGGAAAATGGGTATTTTTACCGCGAATAGGAGGAGGAGCACCATGCCGAGCCAAAAGCTCGGAATGGCCATTCCGACCTGGGAGAAAACGAGTCCGAAGTAATCCCAGAGCGACCATCGTTTTACCGCCGACATGACTCCCAGCGGAATGGCGACGAGAATTCCTATGGCGATGCCCATGAGGGCCAGCGTAAGGGTTAGTGGAAAGCGTTCAAAAATAAGCTTGGTCACCGATTCGCCGGAGATCATGGAATTGCCGAAATCGAATCTGATTATCGAATACAGCCAGTTCAGATACTGCATGAGCAAGGAACGGTCGGTGCCCAGCTTTTCCCTGATAATCTGAATATCCTCTGCAGTGGCATCCACACCTGCAATGATGAGGGCCGGGTCGCCGGGGATGATTCGTATCACGAAGAATATGAGGGTGGAGATAATAAAAACCGTGAGGAGCAGTCTAAAAAAGCGTTTAGCGAAAAATCTAAGTAGGTCCATCAGTCGTTCCGCCCTCCTGGGTGGATTTTAGCACGGGCTTTTTTGTTTCGCATTGTTGTTACAACTCCAGGTGCGGCGTCTTTTGCGCTAGGATTGTTTCGCCGCCGGAAGCGGCTTTTGGTTGGG
>JAVEYV010000078.1:0-8716 GCA_034003305.1 Spirochaetia bacterium
GACGGCCCTTTTGTCAGCGCCGTTATAAAATCGCGCAACGCACGGATAACGGCTGATTTTCGGTTAATCAGCGCAATTCCATAATCCTGCATTTAAGATATTTCGATTCCCCATATCCCGCGACAATAGGGTGATCCCTGTCCTGAGTCCGGGCTTCGATGAGACGGATCCTTCTGCCGCAATCGAAGGCGGCGTCTTCGATCATCGTTTCAAAACGAGCCTCGTCGAACCAATAGGAACAGGAACAGCTTACAAGAATCCCTCCGCGGTTTAAAAGGCGCATGGCCCTAAGGTTTATTTCCTTATAGCCTTTATAGGCCTGGTCTACAGTTGAGCGGCTTTTTGCGAAAGCCGGCGGATCCAGGATAATGAGGTCGAACTTCGCTTTTTCTTTTTCCAGGCTGCGCAGATAATCGAAGGCGTTGGCCTCGACAGTGGAAAATCTCGATTCTACCCCATTGAGCGCCGCGTTGCGCGCCGCGGCGGCCAGGGCCCCGTGGGAAGAATCCACGGCTAAAACCTCTGCGGCCCCCGCCTTCGCCGCGAGAATGCCGAATCCGCCCTGGTTGCAGAAAACGTCCAAAACTCTAGCTTCGGACGCGAACCTTGCCGCCGCGGCGCGATTTGCCCGCTGGTCTAAAAACCAGCCTGTTTTCTGCCCCTCTGAAAGATCTACCGAGAATAGCGCTCCGCCTTCCTCGATCAGCACATTCTCGGGCACGGTTCCGTAAAGGATTCCCGAGGAAGCCTCGAGGCCCTCCAGCGCTCGTACGGGAGCCTCGGAACGCTCCACGATCCCGTCAGGCGCGAATACGCTAACTAAGGATTGTACGATTTCCGCCTTGCGCAGCTCGACTCCGAGGCTGAGGAATTGACAGGATAGCCATCTGCCCGCCGGCCCTGAGCCTGTTGCGTCGCTCGCTGCCTGACCGATAAAAAGATCGACGATTAAACCAGGCAGATTGTCCGCTTCACCGAACACAAGCCGCTGACTTTGTTTTTTATTATCAAAAAACCGTTGCCGCCAGGCTAAAGCTTCACTGAAAGACTTCTCAAAAAAAGCTTTGTCCGCTTTTTCTCCTGTTCGAGAATAAAGCCTGAGCCGTATTTTTGAGGCAGGATTAAAGAAGCCCTTGCCTAAAAACGAACCCCTGCTGTCTATCAGGGCCATTTCGGCGCCGGGCGGGGGATCTCCCTCTACAAAGGCTATTTCATTATCATAAACCCAGGGATGACCCCGCCTGATGCGAAGATCCTCCCTGGGCTTTAACACCGCGCGAAACGCGCGCCGAGAATTAGTTGCATCTTTATCGCGCATAGCGCCTGACCTTCAAGATCTCGAAAGCGCACAACGCAATCTTGATCCAGGATACCGTGAGATTATACTTCCGGCGAAAAACAGTCTACTTCGAGTTCTTGGGCGGCCTGCCGCGTCGAGCGGTCTTGGGCTTTTCCTGGACTGCCGGCTTCTGCTCCTGAACAACGTGGGCCTTTGCTTCAGTGGGCATGACAGGGGCGGCTTTTTCAGCCACCGCGGCTTTAACCTTTACTGCAGCTTTTTTTGGGGGCTTGGCGACGCTGGCCTTTTTTGCCGCGGGCTTTTTCTCTACCGCTTTTTTTTCTACAGGCTTTTTTGCCACAGCTTTCTTTACAGCAGCCTTGGCTTTAGGAGCGGCCTTCTTTTCTGCCGCGCCTTTTTTTACGGCCTTTTTGACTTCCTCCGCCTTCGGCTTCGCTGCTTTTTTGGCTGTCTTCGCCTTTACGAGACTTTCCTTTTTTGCGGCTGCCTTTTTTGCCGGTTTTTTAACGGCAGCTTTTACTACAGTCTTTTTTGCAGGAACAGTCTTTTTCGCAGGAGCCTCGGAAGATTCAGTTGCGATAGCCGCCTCGAGCACGGAAAGATATTTAGTAATGATTTCGGCTAGATCGCGTCCGTTTCTCACGAGCTTCTTCATCGATGTTATAGCTTTTTTATCCACGTGGAAACCTCCGTTCCTCTATAATAATGCAGAAATCCATGATGTGACAAGAGAATAATTTGAATTCATTTTTTAATCTGATCCATTGAAGCGAAAGAGCGGCTCGGATACGATAGCTATAGTATGAAGAAACCTGCCACGCTCTATCGCTGCTCCAATTGCGGCCACTCCGAACCCAAATGGCTGGGGCGCTGCCCCGAGTGCGGACAATGGAATACCCTCCTCGAGCAAACACAATCCAGCCGCTCAAAACGACCTGGAATTAAAGGCGAAAGTTATTCGCTTCCCATTAAATCCATTGACCCATCCTCAGGAACCCGCATATTTTCGGGCAACGAAGAATTGGACAGAGTGCTCGGCGGCGGCTTTATGCGCGGATCGGCCGTATTGCTAGGAGGGGAGCCCGGCATTGGAAAAAGCACGCTCCTTTTGCAGATATGCGCAAGCATTAAATCTGCCGGCAGACTCCTCTATGTTTCCGGCGAGGAATCGCCGGGCCAGATACGGATGAGAGCGGACAGATTAGGCGCGCTTAAAGAAGGGCTGGAAGTGCTCTGTACTTCGGAGCTGGATAAAATAATTTCCGCCATGGATTCGGTTCGGCCCATTCTCGTCGTCATCGATTCCATCCAGACAGTATATTCACCCGATGCCGGCGTCGTTCCCGGATCGGCCAACCAGATTAAATACTGCACCCTCGAACTTACCGAATGGGCAAAGAATCACGACGCGATAATTATCTTTGTCGCCCACGTAACAAAAGACGGATTTATTGCAGGCCCAAAAGCGGCCGAGCACATTGTTGATGCGGTTCTTGCCTTCGAGCAGGCCGAGGGGGAGTTGCGTGCCCTTCGCTCGACAAAAAACCGATACGGCTCCACCGATGAACTGGGCCTTTATAGAATGGGTTCCAAGGGCTTGGAAGAAATTACCGATCCCACGGGAATTCTCCTTGTACGCCGAAGCGGAGAGCTTCCGCCGGGCGCCGCGATAGCCATGGTGCACGAAGGATCGCGAATTCTTTTGGTGGAACTCCAGGCCCTTACCGTGCCCGCAAAGGCAGGGCTTACCCGGGTTTATTCCGACAGGGTTGACGCATCCCGGGTGGCGCGCATCGCAGCAGTACTGGAAAAGCAGACAGGCATAAAACTCTCGGATCAGGATATTTACATCAACGTCGCGGGCGGCTTGCGGTTGACCGAACCTGGCATAGATTTGGCGCTTGCAGCAGCCCTTTATTCCGCTAGAACAAATCAAAGCGTACCGAAAGACTCGGCCCTTTCCGGCGAACTTTCTTTGGCGGGCGAACTCAGACCCGTTCGGCAGATGGCAAAGCGAGCCAAGGCCGCAAAGGCATTGGGATTTACCCGCACCCTGGGCCCGCCTGAGCATGGTGCCGGAAAGGACTGGCTGCAGGCGCCTACCCTGCGGGCAGCCATTAAGATCCTCTGGAGTTGACATGAAGTATATCAATAAAGATAAGCGCTCTACCGGCTTCGCGCTGCCCCTACTGTCGCTGAATACGGCCCAGGGGCCTTGCGGCGAATTTCCCGATATCGAGCTTATGGCTCAGCTGGCGAAATCATGGGGCATGAATCTCCTGCAGATACTGCCGGTCAACGATACCGGTTTTGAAACCTCGCCCTACAGCGCCCTCTCGGCTTTTGCGCTCAATCCAATATATCTGCGCATTGCCGATCTCCCCGAACTCGGTGGCATAGCGGCGCAGGCCGATCAGTCTGATAAAAAAAAGGCTCAAAAAGGCAGCATACCAGTCGCTGCCGGCGTCGCGTTGCGCGACATCGCAAGTCAGGCGAAGGAACAGGCTAAAACTCTCGCTGCGCAGGCTGTTCAATGGGGCGTCCAGGAAGGCGGCATACCATATGAGCGCATCCTTGGCGAAAAACTTTCAATGCTCGAATCCTTGTGGAATTCACTACTGAGATCCGAACAGGCTCAGGCACTGTTAGACCAGGTTGAGCGCTGGACCGATACAAAACCCTGGGTAAAGGCCTATGCCTGCTTTGTCGAATTAAAACGCCGCAATTCCCGCAAGCCCTGGTGGGAGTGGAGCGAGTATCAGAATCCCGGCGACGCCGCAATCGAAACACTCTGGGATCATCCCGAGTTCGCCGAGGCCCTGCGCTTTCATGCCTGGGTTCAAATGCGCGCGGAACAGCAGTTTTCCCTGGCTTGCCGGGAAGCCCTGAGCCTGGGCGTCGATATCATGGGCGATATCCCCATCCTTCTCAATATGGATTCCGCCGAAGTTTGGCAGCGGCGGCAGCTTTTCGACCTGGACTACATAGCGGGAGCTCCGCCGGATATGTACTCCCGCCTCGGGCAGAACTGGGGCTTCCCGCTCTACCGCTGGGATGTTCTGGAAAAAGAAGACTATTCTTTTTGGAAACAGCGGCTCTTCTCGGCCGATCAATTTTACTCTCTTTTTCGAATCGACCATGTACTAGGGTTCTTTAGAATCTGGGCGGTGGATGTCCACGAAGCCGACGGCTTTCTCGGCCATTTCAGGCCCGAGTACCCCCTGTTTTATCACGAACTGGACGCCCTGGGTTTTGACAAAGGGAGAATCCGCTGGCTCTCCAAACCCCATGTAACGGAAGCATACCTCAACGATGCATTAAAAGAACTGCCGGCCGGGCTGGCCAGCAGCATTAGGGAGAAATTATTTTTTCGCATCGACAATGAGGCGCTTTTTCTTTTTTCGCCCGATGTCCGGGGCGGAAAGGATATCGAATCTGCAATCACTACAGCCCTGCAGGGATACAAAACCGATGGCACTTCCATCGCCGCACTTCGGAAGCCCATCGAAGGCTGCAGAGAAAGCCTCCTTGCGGCGTGGAGAGACCGATGCTTTCTTGAAATCTCCTCCGGCCAGTTTGTCCCCAGTTGGGAATACAAGGAAACAAAGGCGTGGAAGAGCCTTGGAGATGACGAGCGACTCCGCCTGGACGGATTGATACAGCTGAGAAAAGCCGAATCGATGAGCTTATGGGAACGAAGCGGCGCAAAAATCCTTAAAAGCCTCACCGCAAGCCTAGCCATGCAGGCTTGCGCCGAAGACCTGGGCGCCGTTCCTCCCTGCGTGCCCGCCGTTTTATCCAAATTAGGAATACCTGGCCTGCGGGTGCTTCGCTGGCACAGGATCTGGGAAGAGGAGGGCAGGCCTTACATAGCCCTCGGCGACTACCCCGAAGATTCCGTAGCCTGCATGTCGGTCCACGATTCCTCCAACCTGCGCCAATGGTGGGCAGAAGAAGCCGACCGGGAAGCGCTTTGGACCATGCTGGGGCCGAAGAACAAATCCGCTCCTGCGCCACTTTCGCTTGAGCCTGAGGAGGCCTATGCGTTGCTCCTGGGCTTTGGGGCGGTCAACTCCGGCATTCTCGTACACCCTATGCAAGATTTACTTGCCGCCCATAAAGCGTATCGCGAGGCGGAACCTGCCAGAGAAAGGATCAATCTCCCCGGCACTACCGGCGGTTCCAATTGGCGCTATAGAATGAAGCCTCGCATCGAAGAGCTGCTGGAGGACAAGCGGTTTGCAGAGCGCATGGCAGTCCTGGCATCGGTTCACAGGCGCTGAAAAGCGCCGCGAGCGCCAATGCCGGCTCCCACTGTTCCCGCCCGGCTCGATCGTGCTACCATAATCTCTCTCGTTGACCTAGGGAAGGTTGAATGGATAAGAATCCTGCGGTGAGGATAGGCGGCGCTGTCGCAAAGGGAGCCAAAAAATCCCTTGGAACCATCTGGTTCCTCCTCAGAATAATGGTGCCCACGAGCCTTGCGGTGGCTCTGCTGGGCTGGAGCGGTCTTTTAGACCACATAGCGCGATTTCTGTCACCCCTTATGAAACTCATCGGCCTGCCCGGCGAAGCGGCGCTCGTCTTTATCTCAGCCTCCCTGCTCAATAACTATTCGGCCATAGCCGTCATGGGAAGCCTCTCCCTGACTATGCGAGACGCCACAATCCTCGCGCTTATGTCCCTTACAGCCCATAATCTCATAGTCGAAACCTCGGTGATGAAATCAGCCGGTTCATCGGCGCTAAAAATGGTTCTGCTGCGGATCGGCATGGCAATCGTAGCCGCTCTTGTCCTCAATCTCCTTCTTCCAGACAGCCTGAGAGAGGTGATTTTTTCCGCTGGATTAAGCGCAGACAAGAACAGATTCCTGCCAATGCTCGCCGACTGGGGCTTATCCAGCCTCAGAACGGTGGTGAAGGTAAGCATCTTCGTTCTGTTCATAATGATAATTCAGAGCCTGCTGGAAGAATTCAAGGTAATCGACATCCTTTCCAAGATCATGGCGCCCTTTATGAAAATCTTCGGACTGCCGGAAAAAGCGAGCTTTCTCTGGATTGTCATCAACATCGTCGGCTACGCCTATGGAGCGGGCATCATCAAGTCTGAGTACGACAGGGGCGGATTCAAAAAGCAGGAAGGCGACCTGTTCAACCACCATGCGGCAATATCCCATTCGCTGCTGGAGGACAGCATCCTCTATGCCGGAATCGGCATTGGACTTTTCTGGCTTATCGTGCCTAGACTGGTGCTGGCAACGATCGTCGTATGGATCGAGCGCTTTAGGCGCAGCCATTTTAAAAAATCCTTCAGGGTCGGAACAGTATAGACAGATCCGGCCTTGTAAAGAGGTACGGAGTGACAGCAGCATCCTTTCCCATAGCACTGCCCGAAACCTGGCAGGCAAGGCTGAGCCTTGCGGATCTTAGGTCCAGAATCCCTCTCATCATAGGTCCTACCATGACGAAAACCCTGGAACGTTTTCAGGCCGGTCTTGGGTTGGGCTGGGTGGACATGAAGTTCGATCCCAGGGACGGCAGGGAACGCGACCAGGCAATTGATTTTTATCGAAGGGACCGAATATACGGCTGGATCCAGGGAAGAGCCCTGGAATCGCTGGCAGCCCATGCAGCGTGGGTGCAAAGCGCCTCGCCGGCCGGGCTTCCGGCTTCTGAGGCACTTGCGGCAACGGGCGAAGCCCTCTATAAAAAACTCCTTTCGGTATGCCTGCCGGTTCAGGCCGAAAAGCCTCGCTTTTATTTTATCATGGACCCCGATGGCAAGCCTCTGACAGAGAATGAAGACGAAGATTCAACCAGCTTGAGCCATCTCTTCGCGCTCCGCGGCCTCTTCGCCTTTGCCCTGTCTCGGGGCTGGGATGCCGCCCTGGAACGGATCGGCCGCTTTCTGCGCAATGCCGTTGATGAGGCAATTCTGGGCAGATGCCGCAACGACCAGGTCTTCTTCGATCCCAGCGGCCAGGTCCGCCGCCCGGAGCCCAGGCGGGGCTACGAGGGCCAGATGATCGCCCTGGGAGCCTGCGAACTCCTCTTCGGCAGCTCGGGGAAGGCGGAAGATCTGCTTC
The DNA here is from genome assembly GCA_034003305.1 of Spirochaetia bacterium. Lineage (GTDB taxonomy): Bacteria > Spirochaetota > Spirochaetia > Treponematales > Rectinemataceae > UBA2256. Next base: position 7,386 of record JAVEYV010000078.1, read on the forward strand.
GGGCCGAGGCGATCGTGGACGGCGTGCTTTCGGATTTTCTGTACAGAAATAAGGCCGGCGAGCCTGCCCTCGTCGAGGCCCTGGACGCGCAGGGAAGGCCCCTTGTCGAGTCCGGGCGCGTCCGGACCAACCCCGGCCACGCAATCGAATTCGTCGGCCTCAGCCTCCAGCTTTTCAGGCGCGCCCGGCGGCCCCTCCAATTTGCCCCGAAGCTCGAACTCCTGCGCCGCATTGCCTGGCACTGCGTCCGTGTCGCCAGAGCGCCCCACGGCGGCGTCTACAGAAGCATAGACGCCGAGGACGGAAGCCCGCTGGACTCGGCCTGCCCCTGGTGGTCCAGCTTCGAGGCGGCCAGAACATTCGCCGAACTCTACCTCGCCGCCGCCGACGATGCCGAAAGACTCCGCTCTGCCCGGACGGCCGCCTCCTTTATCGATACGATCGAAAAGGCCTACATCGGCCCCTCCAGCCTTGGTATCCCCGTCCAGACAATCTCGGCCGAAGGGGAAGTCCTTCCAAGCATACCTGCCACCCCCGACCTGGACTCGGGCTACCACAACGGCATTCCCCTCATCGATGTCTGGGAAATTATCGATCAGGCGGGCTGCCTCTTCTGCGGCGCGGCGGAAGTGGGACTGCCGCCAAGGCTGGGCGTCCTCCTCCAGGGCCATATAGCCAGGACCGGAAAGGCCAAAGACCAGAAAGACCCGCTTGCGGTGCGCGCCTGCCGCCTGAGCGCAGGGGGAGGGCAAGCCCTTCTTATTTCCGCCGATGTCCTGGAGTTTTCCAAAGCCTGGGCCACGAAGATGGAGCGCAGACTCTCAACGCTCTGCGGAATCGACACAACCGCGGTCTTTCTCTTTGCCACCCATACTCATACCGCGCCCGCCGCCATCGACCTCGGCCTGCTCAAACAGGACAAGCCCTTCTTGCGCAGCCTCGAAACAGCCATGCTGGAAGCGGCCCAGGCCGCGCAGCAGGCCATGGCTCCTTCAGCCCCTCTTTTTATAGAATCCAAACTAGGCTCGCTTGGCATAAATCGCAGATCCCCGGATCCGGCCACGGGTAAAATCCTCATGCGGCCCAACCCCGCAGGCCCCCTGGACGACTCCCTTTCGAGCCTCTTCTTCATCGATGCCTGGGGAATGCCCAAAGCCCTCCTTTTCAACATGGCCCTCCACCCCACCAGCCTGGGAGTTTCCCTCTCCAGCATCTGTGCCGACTATCCCGGCCTGGCGGCAGCCCGCTTGAGCAAAGCCTTCGGCGGGGCGATCGCCAGACCCCTCCAAGGCGCCTGCGGCGACCTCCGGCCCACCAGAACAAGCCCCGAG
>JAVEYV010000079.1:0-8620 GCA_034003305.1 Spirochaetia bacterium
CGGTGCGCCAATCCTTGGCCAGCTCCACCGCTGCCCTGGTGAGTTGGCCGCCGTACTCCTGGATCTTCACCTCAAAATGCTCAAGAAGGGCAATGGCGTCGGCGGTAGCCCCGGCAAAGCCGCTGAGCACCTTGCCGCCGTAAATCGCCCGAACCTTGCGGGCGTTGCTTTTCATGACAGTCTGGCCCATCGTCACCTGACCGTCGCCAGCCATGGCGACCCGGCCGTTTTTTCGTACGACGAGCACCGTCGTGGATCGTATCTTCATTCCATGCTCCATATCAGCGCTCCTTAGCCCCGTGGGGGTGAGCCAATTCATACACCTTCCGCAGGTGCTCCATGTCCACATGGGTGTAGACCTGGGTTGTCGAAATGCTGGAATGCCCCAGCATTTCCTGAACCACCCTGATGTCGGCGCCCGAGGCTACCAGCTGGGTGGCGAAACTATGCCTAAACGCGTGGGGAGAAATGGCTTTTTTGAGATTCGAAGCCCCTTTTCTTTTTTCCACTATTTTTTCCAAGCCCCGGACCGAGAGCCCAGATCCCCGGCTGTTGATGAACATCCTGCCGTGATCCTCCGCCTTGAGCATCTTCAGCCTCATCGCCCGCATGGGGAGATAGCGAGAGAGAGACTCGGAAGCCAAGCGTCCCAGAAAAACCACCCGCTCCTTGGAGCCCTTTCCCATCACCCTGATCACCGAACGGAGCAGATCGACCCGCTCGACCCTCATGCCGACTATTTCCGAAGCCCTGCAGCCGGTGCTGTAGAGGACCTCGAAGAGCGCCCTGTCCCTAAGGTCGGAAAACTCCGAGCCTTCGATGGATTCTATAAGCCTGGCTGCCTCCTCCTCGAACATAAAGCGAGGCAGAGCCCGTTCGGAGGAGAGGTTCTCCACTTCCCTTCCGGGATCGGAGACCAAGCCTCCAAATCGCATGCGATAGCGATAGTAGCCCCGGATTGTCGATAAAGCCCGGTTGACGCTCGAAGCTGCCTTTCCTTCCATGACAAGGCTTCCGGCGAAGCTGCGGATTTCAGAGGCGCCGGCCGAGTCGATATCACAGGAGCCGAGAAATGTCTCGTAACGCTCCAGGTCGTCCTTGTAGACCCGCAGTGTCCGCTCCGACAGGCCCCGTACCGACTCGAGGTAGGCAAGGTAGTCTTCGATTTTCTTATCCATTTATTCCTCCGCCTTCTCTTCATCCCGGGAATGAAGGTAATCGCAGGAGGGATTGATGCAGGCCTTGTGGGTTCCTGAGGCCCTGTCGCGCTTTTCTACCAGGAACCAGCCGCACTTGGGGCAGAGCGTGTCGGTAGGCCTGTCGTAGGTAACAAAATCGCAGGCCGGATAGCGGTTGCATCCGTAGAAGATCTTTCGCCTTCCCTTGGGATTTTTTCTTTCCACAACATCGCCCCCGCATTTAGGGCAGGCCGCAATGGGGATGCTCTTGGTATTCTTGCAGCCTGGAAAACCCGAACAGGCGAGGAAAAAGCCGAATCGGCCCAGTTTTTTAACCATGGGCTTGCCGCAGCGCTCGCAGAGAATGTCGGTGCTTTCGTCCAGCTGCCCCTTCTTGCTGGACAATGTGGACATCACCTCGTCCAGCTTGCCTTTAAAGGGAAAATAAAATTCCTTGAGCGCCTGAACCCAGTCGGCTTTTTCGTCCTCGACCTTATCCAACAGGCTTTCCATCTGGGCGGTGAATCCGGCTCCGATCACCTCGGGGAAAAATTCCGAGAGGATGTCGGAGATCATCCGGCCAAGGGTTGTGGGTGCCAGCTGTTTCGATTGCCGTGAGACGTAGTAGCGCTCCAGAAGGGTGCTGATCGTGGGCGCGTAGGTCGAGGGCCTTCCGATTCCCATCTCTTCCAAGGCTTTGATGATCGTGGCGTCGGTGTAGCGCGAGGGACCCTGGGTAAAGTGCTGGGACGCGTCGATTTTCTCCACCCCGAGCTTCTGTCCGATCTCGAGGGCGAGGCTGTGGCTGGCCCTTTCTTCCTTGGAGGCCGACAGCTTGATGACCTTATAGAAGCCTTCCTCGATGTAGGCCGAAGCTGAGGTCCTGAAAACGCCGTCGCCGATGCCTATGTCGGCGGTGACAACCTTTACCTGGGCAGGGATCATCTGGGAGGCCGCGAAACGCTCCCACACCAGGGTGTAAAGCTTAAGCTCGTCTTTCTGCAGATAGGCCGCCACGGCATCGGGCGTATAGGCGATGCTGGTAGGCCGTATGGCTTCGTGAGCATCCTGGGATTTTTTGCCGACGCTGTAGTGCTGGGCCGAGGCGGGCAACTGAGCCGGATAGCGCTCGGCCAGCCAGGTTCTGGCCTCGGCCAGGGCTGTCTCGGCTATGCGAGTTGAGTCCGTTCTCATGTAGGTGATAAGACCGCTGCGCCGCGATCCGAGGTTGACGCCCTCGTAGAGAACCTGGGCGATTTGCATGGTCTTCTTGCTGGTAAAGCCGAGCCTGTTTGCGGCGGTCTGCTGCAGGGTGGAGGTGGTAAAGGGAGGCTTGGGCCGGACGACGCGCTCGGTGCTTCTTAAGTCGGCCACGGATGCGGTTTTCCCTTCCAGCGCAGCCAGGATGCGTTTCGCCTTCTCCTCATCACCAAGCTGCGGCTTCTTTCCTTTAAAAAGCACCAGGTCGGCGCTGAGGATCGAGCGCGTCGCCTTGAGCGAGACATCGATAGTCCAGAATTCTTCGGGAATAAAGGATTCGACTTCCTTTTCCCTATCGCAGATAAGCTTGAGGGCTGCTGACTGAACCCTTCCGGCGCTGAGCCCGTTTTTGACCTTTTTCCACAACAGGGGCGAAAGGTTATAGCCTACAAGCCTGTCCAATACGCGGCGGGCCTTCTGGGCATCCACTTTTGAGAGATCCAGCTGCCTGGGCGATTTAACCGCATCCTTCACCGCAGACTGGGTGATTTCGTTGAAGGCGACTCGCTGTATGGGCAGACCGGGAATTTTTTCCTCGAGGTGTTTGCCGATCAGGAAGGCGATAGCTTCGCCTTCCCGGTCGGGGTCGGATGCGAGCAGGACGGATTGAGACTTTTTCGCCTCGGCTACCAGGTCCTTGAGCACCCCGGCTCGTCCGCGGATGGTCAGGTACTCCGGCTCGAAGCCGTGATCGACGTCGACGCCGATCCTGGATTTCGGCAGATCGATGAGGTGGCCCATTGAGGCTAGAACCTTGTAGCCTGACCCGAGATATTTTTCGATCGTCTTGGCCTTGGCGGGGGATTCTACGATAACAAGGATCTTCCCTCCGACCGACTTGGCCGACTTGGCGGATTTGAGCGATTTCGATGACCTGGCCGACTGGGCGGCAGTCTTTCGCTTTGGCGTCTTAGTCGCGGCGGAAGCCTTCTTCGAGCTTCCCGCCTTGGCGCGAGTACTGGCACGAGCAGCAGTGGTTTTTTTTGTTGTATCAGCCATGTTGTTTCATCTCCTCTCCCTGCCCGGCGGCTGGGGCTTCTTCGCTCCGGCCTCCGCAGGAAGTCCATTCGGCAATAATGTCTTCGGCAGCGGCAACCGCCACTGCCCCCTGATCGACCAGGGCGGCGCAGCCAGAGCTTCTGCTCCCGCCCAGGCATGCCCGGTGCACAAAAACGTCCCGCCCCTCGCTCAGGGCGTGCTCAGCGGTGATAAGGGCCCCCGAACCCTCCGGCGCCTCGATGACCACGCAGGATCGGGCAAGACCGGCGATGATTCTGTTGCGTTCGGGAAAACGGTAGCGCCGGATCTGCGTTTGCGGCGGGTTTTCCGTGATCAAGGCACCGCCCTCGTCGAGGATTCGGGCCGCCAGGCTCCGGTTGGAAGCCGGATAGACCGAATCCATACCGCCGGGCAGCACCGCCATGGTTTTGGCCCTTCCCCGGAGCGCTCCGCGATGGGCAGCCGAATCTATGCCCAAGGCTAATCCGGAGACCACCGATATTCCTTTCGAGGAAAGCTCTTCGGCCAATCCGTAGGCGGCCCGAAGTCCTCTTCCCGTGGCGGCCCTGGTACCCACCAGCGCGATGCAGGGAATCTCGGCATCGGGCAGTCTCCCCCGCAGATAGAGGCCGAAGGGCGGCCTGTAGGTTTCCCTCAGCTGGGGGGGATAGCTGGAATCCTCAACGCTCACGAAGGCGATACCCCTCTGGGCTAAAAACTCCTCATCCCTTCTGGCCTGTTCCACGCAGAGCGCCGGATTCCAGACTTCCCCGTTCAAGGAGCGCAGGATTATGCCCTCCAGCTCCCATAAACCCAAGGATGCAAGCTCCAGGGCAGAACCTATCGCCCTGGACAAGAGGAGTTTTTCGTGACTCCGCAAAAAATCCATCCTCGCAATAGCCAGCCTGAGCAGCGAGGACTCTGGTCGGGGCCTGCCAGGTTCCGATCCGAGGCAGGAATCCTGAAAGAGCGCGAGAATTCGGGGATGCTTCCATTGTTTCATTCTCATCCTCCGTAGGTGTGAACGCTCCGTCCTGGGATTCATGCTTCCGAAACCTCCTCTGTAAGCCCTTAAAACGCTAACCCCGGGGAAAATATTCCCGGTGGTAGCTCTGGAGTGCGTCTTCGTCGATATGGGTATAGATCTGAGTCGTGGAAATATCGCTATGCCCTAAAAGTTCCTGCACCGTTCTGAGATCGGCGCCTCCTGCTAAAAGATGGGTGGCGAAACTGTGTCTGAAGGTATGAACCTTCGCCGACACTCCGGCCACGCTCCGTATGCCGGCAAAGCGCTTCCATATGCCCTTGCGCGAAATTCCCTCGCCTTCCTGGTTGAGAAATACCAGGTCGGTTTTTCTTTTCTTTTCCAGCGAAGGCCTGCCCTCGCTGAGGTAGCGCCCCAGCCAGAAGTGGGCGTCTTCGCCGAAGGGGATTATCCGCTCCTTTTTACGCTTTCCGATCACCCGCAGAAGCTTTTCCTTCATATACAGGCGGTCGAAGCTCAAGGAAGCAGCCTCGGAGATCCGCAGCCCGCAGGAATAGATAAGCTCGAACAGAGCCCTGTCCCTGAGCCCGTTTGGCGTGGAGAGATCGATGCTGGCCAGGAACCTGTCCACCTCTTCGGGCTGCAATACTTCCGGAAGAACCCGTTCCTGCCGGGGCGTGCGGATGAGCTGGGAAGGATCGTCGCGGCGCAGACCCTCCATTTTCATGTACTTGTACAGGGAATGCAGACTCGCCACGAGCCTTGCCATCGTCGTCCTGGATAGGCCTCGGCGCTGCCTGAAAACCAGGAATGACAGAAGGTCCTCCCCGTTCGCGCTCCGGGGGTTCTTTCCCTGGGCGGAAAGAAAACCCTCGAGATTCTTCAGCTCCCGAAGATAACTTTCGGCGGTGAGGGCCGAGCGCTTTCTCACCAGCAGCAGATGAGCCCTGTAGCGGGTCCCCAGATCGGTCAAAGCTTCGCTCCCACCCTTTCGGTGCCGAACTTCTTGTCCCGCAGAATTGTGGGTATGTCGAGCTCGTCGCCCTCGGCGGCGTTCTCGAAGCTGTATCCCTTGACCTGGGCCGCCCCGTTCTCGCCGAAGAGCTCGAAGTCCTTGGGCGAGACATAGTCGCTGGAAGGCCTGCGGATTTCCGGCCTGTTCCTCAGGGCGGCCCGGGCCATTTCGCTCACGCTCTGCTGCCGCTGCGATCCGAATCCGGTCGCTATGACGGTGACCCTGACCTCGTCCTCGTTTTTCGGATCCGTGACAAAACCGGCGATGATGTGGGCATCATCATCGGCCTTTTCGGTGATGTAATCGACGATTTCCTGGTACTCCACAAGGGAGAAGTCCTCTCCCCCGGTGACATTGACCAGGACATTGCGGGCGCCTTCGATCTTGGCTTCTTCCAAAAGGGGATTGTTGACAGCCTTGTTGGCAGCGTCCAACGCCCTGGTTTCGCCCGAGCCGACACCGATTCCCATGATGGCGTCGCCCTGGCCCTGCATGACGGTGCGCACATCGGCGAAGTCGATGTTGATGTCGCCGGCAAGGGTTATGAGATCGGAAATCCCCTGCACTCCCTGCCTGAGCACATCGTCGGCCAGAAGGAAGGCCTGCTTGATTGGTGTCTTTTTGTCGACAACCTTAAGTAAATTTTGGTTGGGGATTACGATGACCGTGTCCACCGCCTGTCTGAGCTTGTCCAGGCCTTCTTCGGCGATCCTTCCCACTACCTTGCCTTCGAAGGCAAAGGGCTTGGTGACCACCGCTACCGTCAGGGCGCCCAGGTCCCGGGCGGTCTGGGCGATGATGGGCGCGGAACCGGTTCCCGTACCGCCGCCCAGGCCGGTGGTGACAAAGACCATATCTGCGCCCCGGAGGGACTGCTCGATAATCTCCCTGTCCTCCATGGCGGCCTTTTCCCCCACCTCGGGCTTTCCGCCGGCCCCAAGACCCTTGGTGAGCTTGGTGCCGATGCCCAGCTTAATCTCGGCCTTGGAACGCTCGAGATCCTGCAGGTCCGTATTGACCGCTATGAACTGGACACTTTTTACGCCCGTCGCGATCATTCTGTTCACCGCGTTGGAACCGCCGCCGCCTGCTCCTATCACCTTGATAACGGTCGGGTTCACAGCGCTTTCATCGTCGATAATTTCAATAGACATAGTAGCCTCCCTCGCCCCGGACAGGGGCTTAGTCACCGCTTAAGGCGGGCGTTATATAAACTTATCCTTGATCCAACCCAGGACTTTCCCCAGGTTGGAAGCGTTTTTCTTTTCCTTGCGTGATGCCTGCTGCATTCTGGACGGATCGGCGGCGATTCTGGCATCGGCCTCCAGGAGGACCAGTCCAACCGCGGTCGCGAAGCCGGGATTCCTGTACTCGCTTTCCAGACCGCCGATAATCGGCGGGGAACCGAGATGAACCGGCATGCCGAAGACGGACTGGGCGAGCTCGCTGGCTCCCGCCATCAGGGAGGCTCCGCCGGTAAGCACGACGCCTGCCTTGACCTCCTTGAGCCAGCCAGCCTTTTCCAGTTTTTCCTTGGCCATGAGCAAAATCTCTTCCATCCTGGGCTGAACGATGGCGCAGAGCTTCCGGCGGGGAATCTCCGTAGGTTCCCTTCCCCCGATCCCCGGCACCACGATGAGCTCATCGGCGTCCACCGATTCCAGCCAGCAGGATGCGGCCTCGCGCTTCAAGCGTTCCGCCGAATCCATAAGCACGCTGAGCATGATGGATATGTCGTTGGTCACCTGCATGCCCCCCGCCGGGATGGCTGCGGTATACCAAGGAGCCCCTTCCTTGAAGACCATCAGGTCTGTGGTTCCTCCGCCTATATCTAAAAGTAGACATCCTAAATCTCTTTCATCGTCAGAAAGCACTGCCCGGGAGGCAGCGAGACAGCCCAGAATGCGGCGCTCGGGTCTATACCCTGCCCTGTTGACGCACTTAGCCATATTCTGGCTGGTGGTGACCGAGGTGGTGACGATATGTACTTCCGACTCAAGGCGGACACCCATCATATGCAGGGGGTCCCTGATGTCTTTCTGGGTATCCACCGAATAGACCTGGGGAATCACATGGAGGATCTCTCTGTCCATGGGAATGGAGACGGCCTTGGCCGCTTCATGCACCCTGGCGATATCCTCGCTGGTGATCTCCCGGCCTTTGCCGGCTACAGCCACGACGCCCTTGGAGTTGAGACATTCGACATTAGCCCCCGAAACGCCCATAACACAGGAGTGAATCTCCCGGCCCGACATGAGTTCGGCGGACTCGATAGCGGCGCTGACCGAGGAGAGTGTCGCTTCAATGTTGAGCACTACCCCCCTGCGAAGGCCCGTCGATGGAGCTACGCCGACGCCGATAATCTCCAGTTGGTCTTCTTCGTTAAAATCCCCGACCACAGCCCTGGTCGATGTGGTGCCGATATCAAGACCGATGATAAAAGAATCAGCCAGCTTGTGCCTCCTTACTTCTGTACACGATGGTACCCGTGCGGAAATCGATCTCTTCGATCTTTTCAAAACCCTGTCTGCCGGCGAGAATATCCAGGACCAGCAGGGCTGACCCCAGGCTCGCACGAGTCAGCCTGGCCGGCATTCGGACAGGGACTGCCTTGCCCGAGGGAAAGAGAAGCAGCTCCGCCTCGGATTCGGAGATTTTTTCTATGCGGATTTCCGAGAAGGCCTCCAAAGGCGAAGGGCTCAGTTCGGATAATTCGGCGATATCCCTTAAAAGGGGGCGCAGGTATTCTGGAAGACTCTGCCCGGGACTGAAGCTTTCGAAGCGTATGCCGGACAATACAGGCAATTTTCCCGATGATGCTATGCTGTCCATGTACGCGAATGCTACGCCGTCCTTATCCAGGGCAACGGAGCGGGTTCCCAGCTCTTCGGTGATAAGCACGCAGGCCACAGCCCTGCGCTCCACGAGCTTGACCATGAGCTTGTCCGGAAAAGCCCGGCCGATATTCACCGAGGCAACCTTGGGGTTAGCCAGGATTCTCGCCTCCATGGCAGGAACATCGGCATTGATAAGATTTATTTCCTCGCTGAGCGACAGGGCTTCGATAATTTCTTTCTGAAGAACGTTTTTCATGCCATCGACGCTCACGGCTCTCACCCTGGTAACCTGGGGAAGCGAAGCATAGAGCCCCGCACCCAGCGCAATAAGGAGCATAAAGGCAAG